>NZ_FMXO01000006.1 GCF_900104215.1 Desulfonatronum thiosulfatophilum
TCGACGAGTTCCAGCAGAGCGTTCTTTTGGCCATCTGTGCGTCCTTTTTCCCCGCCTTTGAGCACGGTCCAGCGGGTATGCTCCGGCAGTTTGGTCTGCTTAGCCTCCAGCTTTCTGACATCATCGACAGCCTTGGTGAAGAGTTGGACCACATGGAACCAGTCTACTGTGACCTTGGCGGCCTTGAATTCTTTCTCAATGGCCGAAAGGAAAGCTGGCGACATGTCGCAGACAACCTCGATGACGTTATCGGGATGACCGCCGTGCGCCTCAATGAACGAACAGAACTTCGCCAGGCCTTCTTTGCCTTTGCCGGGGGTCGCGAAGATCACAGGTTTTTCGGTCCGGTCCAGGTCGATGAAAACGGTGATATAGTTGTGTCCGCGTTTGGAGGCCGTCTCATCCAGGCCGACAGCCTTAAGGCTCTTCAGATCCAGTGCGGCAATGGCTTTGGACACATAATGGCGGACGATGCGCCACAAGCGTTTATCCGTGACTTCAACGTGGCGAGCAACGGCGTTGACCGGCATCTCACGGACAAGGGACATGACCACTTGCTCGAAAAGCAGGGTGAAACGACTGCCTTCTCTGGCCCAAGGGACTTCCACCCGGCGGATGCCATGTTCAAGGCAATCAATCCGCGGCACTCGAGCCGTGAGGTAGCAATGATGCTGAAAGAAGTTCAAGTGTCTCCAGGTGTACTCCTTGAAGTCGTGGGCCTTGCATGCGGAACCGCATTTGGGACACGGATACAGGACACCCCGCTCGGCTCCGATCTCTAACATGAGCTTGGTCGGGGTGTCCTCTGTGTCGAGATGTTGGCTCATAACTTTCCAAGGCGGCGTAAGGCCCAGGCCCAAGGCAAAAATTTCTTCAGCAAACATGGCAAGCCCTCCTGCGGAGAGGGCTACCTAAACAGGTTGTGGTCAGTCAATTCCACATCAAACGTCGAAGAACCAGAAGACGATGGTAGCCGAAACTGACGGAGTGGATTCCGCCATAGAGACGAAGCGAGTCGATATCCGAGAAAAGGGAATCCAGAAAGTAGTCTCCCATCCCTGTTTCTTGCAGGTCGTAGAACCGGAACCCGTCAACCAGGTCCTGCTCGGCTTCATCCAAAATCCGGATGTTCATCGGGTTTGCTCGCGAATCCGATGCTTGGCGTCCGCCCAATCTCCAAATTGGGATGCCCCCTCACGCACCCGATTCTCCCGAGCTTGGAGAACGTCGGCGTGCCAAGCTGGAGATGGAACCTCGTCCGGTGTGCGCTGCAGATTGCTCCAGATATCCTCCAGCGCTCTCAATTTGTCCGCGGTTGTCATTTTGTCTAATGGAATCGTCAGTTGCATCGTTCATTCCTCCATTCGCCAAAATATTATCCCATTGCCCTTTGGTGGGCAATCGATGTTCTTTCTTCCGCCACGAATGCCGAACTCAGTGACGCGCCAATTTGTTTACCCACGTTTCCCCGGTCTGATCTGCTCTTCCTCCATCAGTGCTTCGTCTGTGCCGGCCTGAGTTCCCTTGATCTTGCTGGATGTCTGCGTCTCCTTGAGCACATGCATCTGGAAAGCTGAGCTACTATTGTCTGTTTGGCTTGGGATGGTTAAAATTTTGCTCCATCGTCGTGCCGGAACAAGTCTACTGGAAAAATACTCGCGGGTGAAATCAATGATGCGTCCACGCGTCATCGGCTTGCGGTAGTTTCATCCGCGGGCTTGAAAAGGACGTAGTAGGCCACCGGGATAAGGATCAGGGTAAAGGCCGTGGAGGCGATCAGGCCGAAGATCAGGGCCCAGGCCAGGCCGGAGAAGACCGGGTCCAGGGTGATGGGCCAGACGCCCAAGGCCGTGGTCAGGGCCGTAAGCACGATGGGTTGCAGACGGATGGCGCCGCTCTGCAGAACGGCATCACGGAATTCCTGGCCCCGGGCCACGGCGGCGCGGATGAAATCGATGAGCACCAGGGAGTTGCGGATTACGATACCGCCCAGGGCGATCATTCCGATCATGGCCGTGGCCGTGAAAAAAACCGGGTCGGCAAATCCCTGCACCTCACGTCCGGTGAGCAGGTTCAGCAGCCAGAAACCGGGCATGATGCCCATCAGCGTCAGCGGGATGGCGGTCATGATCAAAAGCGGCAAGGCCAGGGAGCCGGTCTGGACCACCAGCAGGAGATATATGCCGACCATGGCCGCGCCAAACGCCAGCCCCAGATCCCGGAACACGTCCACGGTAATTTTCCACTCTCCCTCTCCGTTCCAAACCGCGCTCAACCCCTGAGGCAAGGGCGACGCGCGCAGTTTGGCCTGCAGGTCCAGCACGGCTTCGGCCGGGGGCAGACCCACGGTTTCCGCGGTCACGTACACCACCTGCCGCAGATTCTTGTGCAGAATCGGCTGTTCTTCCATCTCCCAAAAAAACGTTCCCAGTTCGCCCAGTGGCAGCATTACGCCGTCGGCCCCGCGTACGTAGAGAGCCTCCAAATCCGCGACGGATGAGCGCAGCTCACGGGGCATGATCACCCGTACCGGAAGGGTCTGGCGCTCATGGGGTGAATGGATCGCGGCCACGGATGCACCGCCCACGGCCAGGTGCAGGGCGTGCAGCAATTCCCGGGCGCTGATCCCGTGCAGAGCGGCCTTTTCCCGGTCCGGAACAAAGGTCAGCCTCTGGCGCGGGGCTGTCCGGCTGTCGTCCACATCCACCACGAATTCCATTTCTTCCATCAATTCCCGGACCTGGACCGCTCCGGCAAACAGTTGCTCGTAGGACTGTTCAGGTTTGCCGTAAATTTCCGCAACCAATGTAGCCATGACCGGCGGGCCGGGAGGAATTTCCACGATCTTCAGGCTGGCCGACCAGTGCCGGGCAATGTCTTCCAGACCGCGACGCACGGCCAGGACGATCTCGTGACTTTGCGTGTCGCGTTCGCTCTTGGGCGTCAGGTTGACCCGGATATCGCCCAGATGCCCGCCTTCACGGCTGTAATACCGACGGACCATGCCGTTGAAATCCATGGGCGAAGCCGTGCCGACAAACGTCAAAATGCTGGTGGCCTCGGGCAGTTCGGCCAAATAGACCGCCATATCCCGTAGCACGGCGTCCGTGGTTTCCAGCGGCGTGCCTTCGGGCATGTCCACGACCACCTGGAATTCGTTGCGATTGTCGAAGGGCAGAATTTTTAACGGCACCATGCGCAGCAGGGCCAGAGAGACAGCGATGGCCAAAAGTGCGAGAACCAGGAAAATCAAGGTCATGCGCAGGGCACGGGAATCCAGGAACGGCCCGACCACCTTCCGATAGGACCGCAATATCCATTCCGGCACTCCGGTTGCGGATGATCCGGTTTCGGATTGCCGTTGTCGGCCCGCCTCCGCTCTGGCCCGTCCGCGCAAAAGCATGTTGCACAGCCAGGGCACGATGGTCAGGGCGCAGATTGTGGAGAAGATGACCGTCAGAGGGACATTGGCGGCCATGGGCTCCATGTAGGGCCCCATCATGCCGGTGATGAAAAACAGCGGCACGAAGCAGGCGATGATGGCCAGGGTGGACATCAACACCGGCACGAAGACTTCGGAAACCGCGGCCATGGTGGCCCAGGACGGACTGGGATGGCCCAGCCGCATGTGCCGTTTGATGTTGTCCACATTGGTGATGGGATCGTCCACCACCAGCCCCAGGGAGAGAATCAGGGCAAAAAGCGTGACCCGATTAATGGTATAACCCAGCAGATAACTGCTGAACAAAGCCAGGGAAAAACTCACCGGAATGGCCACGGCCACCACCAGGGCGGCCCGCGGCCCCAAGGTCAGGGCCAGTACGATCACCACCGTGGTCACGGCGAAAAACAGCGACCATAGCAGTTCGTCAACCTTGTTCTGGGCTGTCCGGCCGTAATCCCGCGTGACTTCCAGGTGCACGTCCTCGGGCAGCAGCAAAGCCTGATATTCTTCGGCCGCGGCCAGCAGGTCACGGGTCACCGAGACGGCATTGGCTCCGCGCTGCTTGGCCAGAGCCAGGGTCACGGCGGCCATCTCGCCATACCCTCCTTCGGCGGGCGGAACCGGCAGTCCTATGGTTCGGGCATATTCATGGCCAAAGGCGATCCGGGTGTACGTGGACGGTTCGCTGGGACCGTCGGCAACGGTTGCCACATCCTGCAAATATACAGGACGCCCCTGATGTACGCCCACGACCACCCGAGCCACATCCGCGGCCGAGGTGAACTGAGCATTGCCCAGAAGGTTGATCTCCTTGTTCCCCTGGAGCAGGCTGCCGGCGCTCAGAGCCGTGTCCGCCGCGGCCAAAGCGCGTTCCAGATCCGCGAAGGAGACGCCTCGGCCGGCCATACGCAAAGGATCCGCCTCCACCCGGATTTCCCGGTGACGGCCCCCGAAGATCTCGGTTCGGGATACGTCGGGAATCTCGGACAGCCGGGCCAGAAATTCCTCGCCGATGCGGCGGAGGGCAAAATCGGATTGCGTCGGGGAATAAAGGGTCAGGGTCAGAACCGGCACATCATCAATTTCCACTGGCTTGACCAACCAACCCGTGACCAGGGGCGGAACCTGGTCCTCGTGCATCATGATCTGGTTGTGCAGTTTGACCAGGGATCGCTCCCGGTCCTCGCCCACGAAAAAACGCACTGTAACCACGGCCTGATCACGCCGGGAAACCGAATAGACGTACTCCACGCCGTCGATCTGCCAGAGCAGCTTTTCCAGAGGCGTGGCCACCAGTTTTTCCACTTCCGCAGGCCCGGCTCCCGGAGCCTGGACGATCACATCGGCCATGGGCACGATGATCTGTGGTTCCTCTTCCCGGGGCGTAATCAGAAGGGCCGCAACGCCCAGGGTCAGGGCCAGAGCCAAAAAGACCCCGGCCAGATGCGAGGACAGAAAGGGCGCCACCAGGGCGGCGGCGATCCCGGAAGGACGCTGGGCTGAAGACTCGGTCATTGGCGTTGTATAGGATGCAGCCAGACGGTTTCGCCGCCTTCCAGGCCGGACAGGACCTCGATCATGTCGCCCCAGGGCCGGCCCAGACGCAGGTGGCGCAGGGAGTAAACGCCCCCTTCATGAACCACGGCGGCCATTTCCAGTTGCCCCACGCGCAAAATTGCCTCCCTGGGGATCAGGATGGTTTGTTTATCCGACAAGGGGATTTGCACCCGGCCGAACATGCCGGGCTGGATCCGGGCGACTGTTTCCGGCGGCGCCCGCTCCAGGGACAGTTTGACCAGAAACGTCCGCGAATCCGCGGTGGCAGAAGGCTCGAGCTCAGCCACAACGGTTTCGAATTCCCGGTCAATCACATCCACCCGCGCCGTGAGTACCGAGCCGGTGGCCATCGACTCGTGGAAGCGTTCAGGTACCTGAACTTCCAGATGCATTTGCCGACTGAGCAGCAAGAACAAGGTCTGTCCGGGGCGAACCACGTCCCCTGGTTCCACGTTCCGCTGGGCAATGGTTCCATCCTGGGATGCGTTGATCCGGGTATGCCCCAGAGCCACGAGGAGTTCTTCCACAAGTTGGCCGGCCCGGCGGAGCTGGGCGCGCAGTCCGGACAGGGCCTGTTCCGCTTGTCCTGCCTCGGCCCTGGCTTGCAGGAATCGTGTCCTGGAATGATCCAATTCGCTGGTCGCGGAAGCACCTTTGTCATGCAGGGCGCTGATTCGCTCATATTCCGCGCTGGCCAGGTCAAGTCCGGCCCGGGCTGCTTCCAGCGCCATTTCTGCCTCCTCCATGGCGGATTCCAGGGCTTCGGTTTCATGACGACCCTGGGCCAGCCGAGCCCGCAGCTCGCGATCGTCCAGGGTCAGCAGCAGTTCACCCCGACGAACCTCCTGGCCGGAACGGACCAGCACCTCCATGGCCATGGCCTGAATCTGAGCACTGATGGTCATTTCGCCCACCGGACGGATCACGCCCACGGCTTCCACCCATGCCGGAGTCGGGACCCGCGAAATCAAAACCGTTTGCGCTCCTTCCGGCAAGGCTGTTCGTCGAGGTGCCGTTTGGGACGGGGCCAGATCCTGACCGTTGCCCCTAAAAAGCCATAACCCGGCCAGGACCACGACAGCCGGCAAAAGAACCAGCATCACGAGGCGAAAGTTTTTTTTGGATATTTGATTGATCATGATTTTTTCAAGTGCTCCATGAAAGGCAATCATAACAATTCGGTGCAATTTGCAATGACAACGTGGTCAGGCAACCGCTTTGACGTCACTGCTTAGAACTCCGGGCAATTGAACAACCATGGGAGGGCTTCACTGAAACGTACATATCGGACTCGACGTTCACAAGATGAAAATTGCCTTTTGTGTCAAAAAGTGCCGGGAGATTCACAAGGATAGTTCTGCATTGACCCTGGCAATGCTATCGTTTATTTACGATAAACGATTTAGGACTTCCCGACATGACAAACGACCAGACACTCGCTCAATGTTGCAAGGCCCTGGGCCATCCGGCTCGTGTAGCCATCCTGCGCCATTTGCTGAAAGTGAATCGATGTGTTTGCGGGAATCTTGTCGACCTCCTGCCTTTGGCTCAATCCACGGTCAGCCAACACTTGAAAAAACTCAAGGAGGCCGGTCTGATCCGCGGCGAGATCGAGGGACCGCGCATCTGCTATTGTGTGGACAGAGCCCGTGTGGCCCAGCTCATGAGCCTGATCACCGAACTGGAAGCGTCATGAACCCACTACAGCCTTTTCCCGTGGCCCCATCCTGTACCGACACTTCGAATCCGAACCGTCCCGATGTTGCCGAACCAGGAACTGACTCAGGCGCCGCCGCCTGCTGAGGTCCGCCTCCGGCCCCTGGTGCAGGGGCCGACGACCTGCCCGGCTATCGCATCGAGTCCTATGTGGACGGATTCATCCCCACACCGTCGGGGCGAGTTCCCCGCGTCAGATCCAGTCCCACGTTTCGGGATCGCCTGGGCGACTGCCGTGCCCGCCTGGGCCTTTGCCGCAACACCTACACCGTCAATCCCGGTCTGTATGCTGTAGGCACTCCCACTCCGGACACTCCGGTGGTGGTGACGGCAAACTACAAGCTGACCTTCGACACGGTCCGCCAAGCTCTGAGCGGTCGCGACGCCTGGCTGCTGGTGGTCGACACCCGGGGCATCAATGTCTGGTGTGCAGGCGGAAAGGGATCGTTTTGCGCCGAAGCCGTCACCCTGCAGGTCCGCAAGGCCGGTCTGGACCATGTCGTGTCCCATCGCCGTCTGATCCTGCCCCAACTGGCCGCCAACGGAGTCCGGCCCTCCGGGACGTTCGCAAGGCCACGGGCTTCGAGGCCGTGCTGGGTCCGGTCCGGGCCGAGGACCTGCCCCGCTTCCTGGATCACGGCGCGGACGAGGCCATGCGGGAAGTCACCTTTTCCCTCGTGGAACGGCTTGCAGTGATTCCCGTGGAACTGGTTTTGGGATGGAAGATGCTGTCGACGGTCCTGACCATCGCCGCGGTGCTGAGCCTGATCGGGCCGGACCTTTCCCGACAGGCAATCGCTCAGCGCTGGACCGTGGCCGGCACGGCCACCCTGTTTGGTCTGATCAGCGGAACAGTTGCGTTTCCATTGCTGCTCCCCCTATTTCCCACCCGCCTCTTTTCCCTGGCCGGAGCCGGCCTGGGACTCTTTCCCGCCCTCACCCTGCCGGTACTTTTTCCGGTTTTATCCTGGCTCACCCTGGTCGGGGCAGGGCTATGGACCATGACCCTCTCCGCCTGGCTGGCGCTGAACTTCACCGGCTCCACGCCATATACCTCGCCGTCCGGCGTGGAAAAGGAAATGCGGGCGGTCATCCCCATCCTCGCCGGCTCGACGGCGTTGTCCATGGTCTGCTTTGTCTGGGGCAACCTGCAGTAAGGACGCACCTGATGAAACGATACCGACATCTTCAAAACGTGGCCACCTTGCTGTATAATGAGGATAAATGCGTTGGTTGCGGCCTCTGCGCCACGGTCTGCCCGCACCGAATATTTGTCCTGTGCAACGGCAAGGCCGCCGTCATGGACCGCGAGGCCTGCATGGAATGCGGAGCCTGCGCCCTGAACTGCCCCACCGAGGCCATCACCGTGACCCCCGGTGTGGGCTGCGCCAGTTACATCATCCAGACGTGGCTTCCCAGGAAGCGCAGTAAGGGTTGTTGATCTCGTCGGCAACCCTGCAAAATTCATTAAAAAAGGTCCGACGGATGAAAATATCTCAACCAACCACCCCATTAAAGGTCGATGTGGCCCTTTTGACCGAACGCCGCTACGCCGGGAACTATACGACCCAAGACGACTGGTACCTGGGCAACATCCTTCGGGACGACGAGTTGCTTCAAGATGCCCTCGCCCGGATCGGGTTGTCCTCCATCCGGGTGGACTGGTCCCGGACGGATGTCGATTGGTCGCTGTTCCGATGCGCCGTCTTCCGGACCACCTGGGACTACTTCGACCGGATCACGGAATTTTGCACTTGGCTGCGCCGCGTCCAGTCTCAGACCCGGCTGTGCAACACACCTGAAATCATCTGGTGGAATCTGGACAAACACTATCTTGTTGACTTGGCGTCCCGTAACGTCCCCGTTGTTCCGTTCCGGCTTCTAGAACCAGGTGCCGCCCCGAGCCTGCGCGAGGTCCTTGATGCGGCCGGATGGGACGAAGCGGTCCTCAAACCATGCATATCCGGCGGCGCCCGCCACACCTACCGGCTCAATCGCGAAACCGCCGACACCGTACAGACCCTCGTTCAACCGCACCTCGACGCCGAGACCTTCTTGCTTCAACCATTCATCAAGGACATCATCCACACCGGCGAGGATACAGTGATGGTCATCAATGGCCGGGTAACCCATGCGGTCCGGAAGGTTCCGAAAGCAGGCGATTTCCGCGTGCAGGACGATTACGGCGGAACGGTCCACCTCCTTGATCCGTCCCCGGAGCACATTGAACTGGCCGAGCGGGCCATGGCCGCCTGCAACCCGTACCCAAGCTACGGTCGCGTGGACATGGTCCGGTGCGAAGACGGACGGCTGGCGGTCATGGAGTTGGAACTCATCGAACCGGAGCTCTGGTTGCGTCACCACCCGCAGGCCGCGGACAATTTCGCCCTAGCCATCGCTCAGCACCTTGCCGATCCGGATGCCAGGCGGCGATAAACCGATAAACACCAGGAGAGTTCACCGGCATGCAAATCCGCTCCGCTTCAGACCACCGGCTTTTCCAACTTGAGTGCGCCTCTCGGAATGGAGCGGAGACTGGCTATCAGTTCCTGGAACGATAGGAGAGCAAATGCCTTCGGTTTTTGTCGAGGTTTCGGAAATGGCCATCACGGCTGGCCGTAAGTACGTTGTATGCATGCAGCAACTTTGCATTATCTGGGGTGGTTCAGACGTATATATGCCCTGGCTCACCTCATGAGTCCTTTCTTTGCCTTGTCAGTCGTTAGACTTCCCTTTGTCGATGGCCTCGGCAGCTTCTTGTTCATCGCCGGCGTCCGGCCGGGGTTCTTCATGTGCCACGGAAGCGGCGGGATCGTAGTCGAGAACCACGAAGAAGGGAAAGTGGTCGGATCCGATGTCGGGAAGGCGACGTAGCTCGACGAGACGGAAATGCTCGGATGCGAAAACGTGATCCAGCGGAAAGCGCAGGAGGCGGCTTCTGGCGTCAAAGGTGTTGAATAAGCCTCGGCCCACCCGTGGGTCGAGCAATCCCCCGATCCGCTGAAAAAGATGCGTGGTGTGCGACCAGGCCACGTCGTTGAAATCGCCGGCGACGATGACCGGCACGTCCCCAAGTTTCTTTACCTCTTTGGCAACCAACAGCAACTCGGCATCCCGCATATCAGAGTCTTCGCGTTCGCCGTCTTCCCCTTCGTCGTGACGTTTGAGACCGGGAGGGCGTGGATGAACGCCATAGAGGGTTACGAGCGTTCCCGAACGGAGCCGGACCTGGGAGCGAAGCGACGGAATTTCCGGCTCAATCAAAAACCGGATCTCCGGATCCACCAGCTCCAGTCGGGAATACAGCAGCTTTCCGTAATGATTCTCCTGCGGCTGGCGTATCGTGTATGGATAGTCGTCTTCCAGGCCGTCGAGCTGTTCAAGCCACCACTGGGTCGGTTCGCTGAGCAGGATAAGGTCGGGATCGGTTTTGCGTATGAGGTCGCGCAGCGCTCCCACTTCACGATTGTCGTAGAGCACGTTGTAGACCAGGAGCGATATGCGGTTGGAATCGTCTTCGGCGCGGCTGTCCGACATTTGCGTGGGATAAAGCGCCGTGTAGGGCGCGATGGAAATGAGCTGCCAGACCAGCGCAAGTCCGACCACCGCGGCAAGCGCATGTTCCCATGGCCGCAATCGTCCGAAATAACGCAGTGCCGCATAGCCTGCCAGCGTCAGCCCTATCAGCACGGCAATCTGTATCCGCGGAAAATCGAAGATACGTATCCACCAAGCGTCGCTACGGAGGAGAGGGACCGCGGTGCCGAAGACCAACGCCAACGAAAGCAGGCCCAGGGCGACGCGGCAGAAGAAATGGAGAGCTTTCCCTTCGGGTATTATTGACATGATGCAAAAGAGGAATGCGACCGCAAGGTCTCACCTGGAGCCCGACGCGGAAGCTTTTATTCCGGACATAAAGCACCGCTAATGTTTAACTTTATAAAAGTGTATGCATTTTTGTCCCGTTCGTCAAAAAGGAACGTCACACATAGCATGCCAGTCATCGGTGGCTTTCCGACGCATGCAGCCGGGTCGAGCGCCTGGATTCACACCGGCAAGGGCGGTACTGCGAGGCACTATTCAGGACCGAGGTGAGGCGCATCAAAGCACTCATTTGACATTCCCTCGGCGACTCATATCAATAACATAATCGTGATGTGGACGAGGCCCAAAATATTCAATAGCCTGGCGTCCACAACCTTGATATGCTTTCGAGGACATTTCTTCTGTGTGACCGGCCTGGATGCGGTGCGTCGGGATGTGGCCATTGGACTTGTGGGATTAACCTGTTTCCGGGGGCCGATTGTAATGGTTGAATTTACAGATCGACGCGAAAACCCTTTTGCCGCATTGGGGCGGAGAGGCATTGCCTTGATCAATGAACTGGGCGCAATGACCATCTTCGCCGTTCTTGCCGTCGCGCACATATTCACCGCGCCTCTCCAATTCCGAAAAATTCTGAACCAGCTGTATTTCATCGGCTTTCGGTCCCTGCCCGTCATTCTTCTGGTTTCCGTTTTCACTGGCATGGTTTTGGGCCTGCAAGGTTACTACACTCTGGCCAAGTTCGGCTCGACAAGCCTGCTGGGGCCGGCTGTCGCGCTGTCCTTGATCCGCGAGCTTGGCCCTGTGCTCACAGCCATCATGATCATTGCCCGGGCGGGTTCGTCCATGGCCGCGGAAATCGGCATCATGCGCATTTCCGAACAAATTGACGCGCTGGACACGATGAACATTAATCCGATCAAGTTTCTGGTGAGTCCCCGCATTGTGGCCTCCCTGATCAGTTTTCCTCTATTGACGGCCGTGTTCAACGTAGTGGGCATCATAGGCGGGTACCTGACCAGCGTAATGCTCCTTCACCTCAGTGCCGGGACATACTTCACCCAGATCGAGGCAAGCGTCGTCATGCAGGACATCACCGGAGGCTTTGCCAAGGCAGTGGTTTTCGGATTCCTGGTCACGGTCATCTGCTGCTTTCAGGGATATTTCACACATATGCGGCCAAACGGGTTCGGAGCCAAGGGAGTGAGCTTGTCCACGACTTCCGCCGTGGTCTTGTCGTGCGTGGCTGTTTTGGTCGTGGACTATGTCATGACTTCATTTTTGCTCTAGCAGTTCGCTGAAACTCCCAATTGCTGCGGCGTTGCAAAAAATCAAACTCTCACGCATGAGCCTTATGCTTCAAACTTGACCATTTATTGCTCCTTGCACTTGGAATTTTTTCACGAACTGCCGGATAAGGACTTTTTCAACACTCAGCCAGGAACGTCATGCAAGAATCAGTCATTCGCTTTGAAAAGGTCTGTAAAAGCTTTAACGGCAACATCGTCCTGAAGGACGTGGACCTGAAAATTTTCAGCGGGCAGGTCACGGTTATCATCGGGAAAAGCGGGGTTGGCAAATCGGTCTTCCTGAAGCACATCATCGGACTGCTCAAGCCGGACAGCGGGGAAATTTACTTCAAGGAAAAGCCTCTTTCCGGCATGAATCGAGCGGACATGTTCGCTTTGAAGAGCCGTTTCAGCTACATGTTTCAGAATAACGCACTGTTCGACTCCATGACCGTCTTCGAGAACATTGCCTTGCCTTTGAGTGAAAAAACCAGCCTTGGCCCCAAAATAATTCGAGAAAAAGTCATTGAACGGACGACACAGCTGGAAATTTCCGATGTGTTGAACAAGTACCCTTCACAGATATCAGGGGGGATGCAAAAGCGTGTTGCCTTGGCCAGGGCCTTGATTACCGATCCGGAGATCGTCCTGTTCGACGAGCCGACAACCGGACTCGACCCGATCAGAAAAAACGCCGTTCTGAACATGATCGCCCATTATCAGCGAAAGCTGGGATTCACGGCGGTCGTAGTCAGTCATGACATACCTGATGTATTTTACATCGCGGACAAGGTGGCGATCATTGATACCCAGGGGATTATTTTCGAGGGATCGCCGATCTTTCTGGAGCAATCCACCGATCCTGAGATCCAGGCTTTTCTGAACAGTGTCGAACTGCTTAAGGACGATCTGACCGGCTTGGACAATCGCAAAGAGTTCATGATCAGCTTCAGACAGCTCAGAAACAGCATCCGGCTTGGAGAGCGCTTCGGCTTCATTCTTCTGAAGCTGGACGGATTGGATGAGGTGGGTGAGCACGTGGGACATATAGCCGCGCAACGCATAATCCAGGGCATTTCTGATGGATTGATCACGCAATTGGGCGACCGCGGACGTGCCGTGAGAATCGGTAAAAATGAAATCGCCGCCTATTTTCAGGTGACCGATTCCAGCCAGATCGATGCGTTCCGCACGGCAATGCTGGATCGAATCGGGAGCATGAAGCGTCTCACCGACGGCACAAAACATCAGGGCTACATGAATTTTTGCATCAACCTTGGCATAACGGAAATTGATGAATATCCTGACTTGCAGGCCCTGATCATGACGGCTCGAGACGATGAGCAGCGAGTTGTTTGTCCGGTACGGGAGAAAAAGGAAAAAAAATGAAGAAATTCGGTTTGGAAACAGGCGTCGGCGTGTTCATGCTCATCGGGCTGCTCTGCCTCGGCTATCTCACCATCCAATTGGGAGAATTCGAACTGCTGGGCACCGGATCGTATGAACTCAATGCCCGATTCACTTCCGCCGCGGGATTGAATCAAGGAAGCGTCGTGGAAATGGCCGGAGTCAGAATCGGCAAGGTCGAGAGCATCAATCTGCATCCACAGGACCTGGTGGCTATCGTGACCCTGCGGATCGACAAGGGTGTGCCGGTTTTTGATGATTCCGTCGCATCAATAAAAACCCGCGGACTGATCGGAGACAAATACGTTGAGATCGCCCCTGGGGGTTCGGATTTCGTTCTCGGTCCCGGAGAAACCATCGTGGATACCGTACCGGCGCTGGATATTGAGAATCTGATCGGCCGGTTCGCCTTTGGAGAAGTCGAGTAACGCACGCATTGCGGATAATGCGTGTGAAGAAAATGCAAATAGGGCAGGTCGTGAGAAGATGAAGGAGACGAACAGATAGGAGGTTCATCATGATGAAAAAAATAATTGTCGTGGCCTTTCTGCTGCTGTTTGCAGCTTCGGCACAGGCTTCTTCCCCCATGGCCACCGTGCAGACAGCTGTCGATCAAATCCTCAGCATCCTGCGAGAGCCGAACGGTTCCGACCAAAGGATCATCGACAGCAAATTTGAGCGGATCAAAAATATTGTCGACGAACACTTTGACTATGAAGTCCTTTCCCGTGTGACCCTCGGACGCGGGTGGCGACAGTTGGATGATTCGCAGAAGGCAACGTTTGTGTCGTTGTATTCGGAATTAATCGAGCGCACGTACCGCAACCACATCGCCGACTATTCCGACGAAGAGATCGCCTACACCCGGGAATCCTTGCTGACGGAACCGGGAGCGCGCGTTTCCCGGGCTGAGGTGGAAACCAGAATATTGCTCGATAAGGGGCCGATCTCGGTTTTGTATCGGCTCTATGATGATAATGGGGTCTGGCGGATATACGACATTCACGGAGAAGGCATCAGCTTGTCCCAGAACTTTCGTGCGCAGTTCGAGGATATTCTCAACCGCAGAGGCGTCGAGGGATTGCTGGACGCGTTGCGCACCAGAGTGGAACGATTGCGGGCCGACCCCGAAGCGGAAAAGATCGAGGTGACCAGATGATTTCAAGCTTGTCCCGCTTAAGGCTGATCTCTCTCTGCCTGGCATGCCTGCTGATGTTCGGAGCAGGATGCGCCGCCAGAAACAATCCCAACCCGGAATTGTCCGGCATGGCGGACGTTGACAGCGGCGTCTCGAACAATCCAGATCAGCACGACGGGTTCGAGGACGATGACTGGTGGGATGAGGAGTGGGAGGATCTAGGCGAGACGCAAGCGCCCGCACGTGTCGCCGACCCCCTGGAGAGATGGAACAGGGCAGTTTTTACCCTCAACGACAGGCTTTATTTCCTTTTATTTAAGCCGGTTGGCGAGGTATACGCCATGGTGCTTCCGAAGCCCTTGCGGATCGGGGTGCAAAACTTCTTCACAAATCTTCGATACCCCATCCGCGCCGTGAATGGGCTGCTCCAGGGCAAGGGGGGCAAGGTCGCCAAGGAAACAGGCAGCTTCGCATTGAATACAACCTTCGGCTTTCTTGGTCTGGTCAAAATTTCCGACGCGTTTCCAAGCCTGGAGGTTACTCCGGAGGACACCGGGCAGACCTTTGGATTTTGGGGCGTGGGCAAAGGGCCTTATATTGTCTGGCCGATACTGGGGCCATCCACGTTGCGCGATTCCGTGGGTCTTGTCGGCGACTATTTTTTGGATCCTCTGCGTTATGCTCCCCTGAACTATCCCTGGGTTGAGTTGAAGGCCGTGGACCAGGTCAATACTTTTTCTCTGGAAATCGGTCGGTATGAAAATTTGAAGGAGACGGCCATCGATCCGTACATCGCCATGCGAGACGCTTATATCCAGTATCGGAGCAGATTGGTCCAAGACTGACGAGACAAGTTTGCTTTGGATTATCGGGATCGGTGGTGTTGTTTGAGATGCATCTGGGTGATGCTTTGCATAAAGCCTTGGTTCCCACAGCGATATTTTCCGTCCAGCTACTCCTCGAAAATCAGCAGCAACGCCAGCGCGGAGCTGAACATCAGGCCAAATGTGATTGCGCCGATGATCCACAGGGGAGCCCCGCGCACTCCCACGGCGGACAATTTTTTAAGCGCCTTGCGGTAGCTGAAAAATCCTACGCCAAAGATGATGCCGCCGGTCACGATCAGCACGGCGCCCAGGGTGCGGGCGATCCATGCCGAATCCACGGAGCCGAGAAATCGGGCTATGGCCAAGCCGGCAGCCATGGCCGATATTCCGGTTCGACCCCAGGCCATGAAAGTGCGTTCCTTCGCGAGTAGGGTCCTCTGCTGGGCCCATTCCGTCCTGTCATGGGCCATTTCATTTTTGGACTCGGTGTTCATATCTTCTCCAGCACATTACCAACCTGACCTGCAGGCGGCGCGTCAGATCAGCTGGTTCGTCCCGCATTTTTTAATGCCATTCAACACAGCTTCAGTCTCGTGTCCGTCACGTTGCAGTTCCGTCAACTCTTCCAGCGGGATGTGACAGAGAATTCGATGGCCCCGGCCATTCTCCCGCCACGGCGGAACCTCTTGTTCACAGACCTGGCCATTTCCAGGAAGCGCCTCCCGTCTGGGGCACCGGGTATGGAAGCGGCATCCGGAGGGGGGATCCAGCGCGCTGGGGACATTGCCGGACAGACGGATGGCGTTCGGCTCGGCGTCCGGATCCGGAACGGGCACGGCGGAGAGCAGGGCCTCGGTGTAGGGATGCGAAGGTGGCGTGTAGATGGATTCCGCGGCCCCGGCCTCCACGATCTGTCCCAGGTACATGACCGCGATGTCGTCCGAAAAAAATCGCACCACGCTGAGATCGTGGGCGATGAAGATCATGGCCGAGCCGAAAGCCTGCTGGATTTCCAGGAGCAGGTTGATCACCGCGGCCTGCACCGAGACGTCCAGGGCCGAGACCGGCTCGTCGCAGATGATCAGGTCCGGTCTGCTGGCCAAGGCCCTGGCAATGCCGACCCTTTGCTTCTCGCCGCCGCTCAATTGGCGCGGCAGGCGTTGGCAATAGGATTCATCCAGGCGCACGGCTCGCAACAGTCGGATTACTTCCTCCCTGATCCGATGCTTCGGAACCGTTCTGAACCGCTGCAAAGGCCTGGCGATCTGCCACCCCACCGAGAAGGACGGATTGAGCGTGGAATCAGGATTCTGAAATACCATCTGCATTTCCCGAATCAAATTCGTATCCCTCCGGGAAACCTGATCCGTGGCGTCAAGCCCGAGAAAATGAACCTCGCCTCCAGTAATCGGTTCAAGACCGATCAGGCCCTTGACCAGCGTGGACTTGCCGCACCCCGATTCCCCCACGATGCCCAGGGTCCGCCCCTTGGCCACCCGCAGGCTCACGTCGTCCACGGCCTTGACGAATCTTTGCTCCCCCAGACCGAAGAGGCTGACCAGGGAATTGGACTGCTGGGGATAATAGATCCTGACTCCGTCCGCGGCGAGAACATCGCCCTGAAGAATACCCTTCGACAAATCATCAACCTTGTGCGGCATTCGGCAAGAGCGCCGCTGCTGCGCGATGTCTTCAGCGAAGATGCACCGGACAACATGACCAGGATCGATCTCCCGCAAATCCGGTCGACCTGACACGCATGCCGGGACGACATGGTCGCACCGCGGAGCGAAAACGCACGCGTTGCCGGGCCGCTGTGCCGGCGGCGGAATCCTGCCGCGAATGGGCGTCAGCCAGGATTCGTTCTTGCTGTCCCCAAGCCGAGGAATGCTGGCCAGCAAGCCCATGGTGTAGGGATGTCGAGGCCTGTGAAAGATGTCCTGCACCGGCCCCTGCTCCACCTGTTCTCCGGCGTACATCACGCAGACCTGATCGCTGATCCGCGCCACGACGCCCAGATTGTGGGTGATGAAGAGGATGGCCGCCTGGAATTCGCTCTTGAGTTCCGCGATCAGGTCCAGCACTGCGGCCTCCACGGTTACGTCCAACGCCGTGGTGGGCTCGTCCATGATCAGCAGCGCCGGATTGTTGAGCAGGGCCATGGCAATGACGACCCGCTGCTGCTGGCCTCCCGAAAGCTGGTGTGGATAGCGCAGCATCATCTCACCTGGATCGGGCATGTTGACCCGTCCCAGCATGGCCACGGATCGGTCCCGCGCCTCGCTCCAAGGCAGGGACTGGTGACAGGTGAGGACCTCCGCCAGCTGCTCTCCCACCCTGACCGATGGATTGAGAGCCTGCATGGGGTCCTGGTAGATCATGGCGATGCGGTTGCCCCGCAATCTTTTCAGCTCCCGCTCGGACCGGCCCACCAACTCCTTGCCCTGGAAGAGCACGCTGCCCTGGACGATCTTTCCGTTGCGTCCCAGAAAGTTGACGAGACCGTAGGCGACGGTGCTCTTTCCGCAACCCGATTCGCCCACCAGACCCAATGTCTCCCCCGCCCGGATTTCAAACGAAACGCCGCGCACCGCATCAATATCGCCCTGCCGGGTTTCATAGGCGATCTTCAGGTCCCGGACCTGAAGCACCGCGTCACGGTCCTGGCGGTCATCCCTGTTCACCGTCCTCTCCGTCGTTATTCAACATGCTCTTGCATTCATCTTCAATGACAATCACCCTATTGATACTTCATTGTCTCTTCCCGGATTCCGTCAGCCAGCAGGTTCAGACCGACCACCAGCGAGGCGATGGCCAGCGACGGCCACAGCGCCGCCCAGGGACTGCCGGCCATGATGAATTCACGCCCTTTGGCGACCATGCTGCCCCAGTCCGGCGACGGCGGGGGCAGTCCCAGCCCCAGAAATCCCAGGGTGCCCATGGCGAAGACGGCGTAGCCCACGCGCAGCATCCCGTCCACGATGATCGGCCCCCGGGCGTTGGGCAGTATTTCCACGAACATGATGTACCAGGAGCTCTCGCCCCTGGTCTGGGCCGCGCGGACGTATTCCCTGGTCTTGATGTCCATGGTCAGGCCTCGAACCAGACGGGCGATGCCAGGGGTTCCGACAATGGTCATGGCGATGACGATGTTCACCGCGGATTGGCCCAAGGCGGACATGATCAACAAGAACAGCAGGATGATCGGAATGGCCAGCATGGCATCGAGCAGACGCATGATGATTTCGTCCGTCCAGCCCCCGCGGTAACCGCTGACCAGACCCAGCGTCACACCGGCCATCATGGCGACCAGGACGCCCCAGATGGCGGTTCCGCCGGGAATCCAGAAGTTTTCGGTCACCGGCAGGATGATCAGCACCACCCTCGCCCCGTAGATCAGCCGGGCCCAGAGATCGCGTCCCAGTTCGTCGGTGCCCAGGATATGTTCGCGAGAAGGCCCCTGATTGGGAGCCTGCCAATCCTGCTCAAAAGGGGTGTAACTGGTGAACAGGGGCGCGAAGATCGCCGTGATCACCCAGAACATGACGATTGCCAGCCCGATCATGGCTGAAGGGGAAGATCGCAGCAGACTGAAAGTGCGTCCGACGGCCGAAAACCGATATGTTCCGACAGGAGCTGAAACCACGTCCGGGATCAGGACTGAGGTCGTGCCGGGAGCCTGCTTCTCATGCGGCTGTTTGGTTATTGATTCTTGTCTCGCGTGCTTCATGCCTACCCGTAACGGATTCGCGGATTCAGGAAGGTGTAGATAATGTCGGCGACAAGTTGGGTGCCCACGGCGAGAACGACCAGCACCATGGAACCGGCCTGCAATGCGTTAACGTCCTTGGACATGGCCGCGTCGAACAAATACTTGCCCAGGCCGGGATATCCGAAAACCACCTCCACGATCACGATTCCGCCCATCAGCCAGTTCACATGGAGCATGATCACCGTAATCGGCGCCATCAGCGCATTCTTGACCGCATGCCGGAAGACGATGCGCCGGTACGAAAGTCCCTTCAGAAAGGCCGTGCGGATGTAAGGTGAACGCATTACCTCCACCATGCTCGCCCGGGTGATGCGCAGAATGTAACCCAGTTCCACCAGGGTCAGGGTCAGCACCGGCAGCACGAGCATGTCCGGCCTCTGCCAGGGCGCCGCTTCACCGAACACGGCGGCTCCGGGCAGCCATCCCAGCCACATGGACATGATCAGGATCAGAAATATTCCGGTGACGAACTCCGGGATCACGGAAAAGATCATGCCTCCCACGGAAAGTATCCTGTCCGTGGAGCTGCCCTCCTTGAGCCCGGCGAGCATGCCCAGACACAGGGCCAGGGGCATAACCGCTACGAATGCCGATCCCGCGAGAACCAGGGAGTTGCGCAAACGAAGAGTCAGGCTTTCCGCAACCGGCCGGCCCGTGCGCAGGGACACGCCCGGATCGCCGCGCAAAAACCCCTTCTTGAGCGGGATGTACTCCACCGGCCCGCCGCTGGTCTGCATCCAGCCCGAGCCCATGACAAAGCTCCAGACCGTGGTGTCCGTGTCCTTGCGCCACTTCACGGCACTATTAACCTGACTGACGCCCCAGAACGTTCCCACCCCGGCCTCATCCAACTCCCACCGGTCATTGTCCGTAAAAACCTCGTCCGGACCGTCCGGGTTACGGACCACGGCCAGGATATTCTCCCCCTGCAACTTCCACCGGATCAGGCGGCCGTCCTGAAGTTCGGCCCACCATTCCTGAAAGCCGTCTTCGGATCTGATCCGCCGCAGGGGCAGCCCCACCTTTTGCGACGCATGCCAATCGCTGCCCAGCAGCCAATATGTGTATCGCAGGTAAACGGGCTTATCCAAGCCCATCTGGGCCAGGAAAGACTCCTCCTGCTCTTGAGTGACGAAGCTGCCCAGCACGTTCCGAGCCACGTTCCCGGGAGACGATTCGGTGATCAGGAACACGGCCGCGGAAACCAGAAGCATGGTCAACAGCAGAAGCAGCAGGCGCCGCAGGATGAATCGGGCCATGAGCTCAGTAAAGACTTGCCGGAATCCGGGGTCCGCTCGTTATGAATCCCGCCAGACTGGGCGCTGTGAAACAGGTCGGGCTCAGGACAGCCACAGGTCCGCGCAGAATATGTAGCGGTTGGGGTGCGAGACCATGTTCTGCACTCGTTTGCGCGTCACCGCCCACATGTTCTGCCAGTAGCTGATCCCGATGGACCCTCTGTCCATCTGGATCTGTTGCAGCTTGCAGAAGATGTTCCTGCGTTCATCAACATCAAGGGTTCCGTTGGCCTGTACCAGCAGCGTGGAGAATTCCTCATCCACCCATCTCGTCTCGTTCCAGGCTCCGGGGTTGCCGTCTTCATCCGCGGTATAGGCCAATGACAGGTTCATGGTGCCCAGAGGCCGATGGGTCCAGGGCGTGATGCCCAGATCCACCTCGGTCCACTTCTCCCAGTACTGGCTGGTGGGCATGGTCCGGATGTTGATCCGGAAGCCGGCCGGGGCCGCATCCTGCTGCAGAATCTCCGCATAGCGCACCACGTCGCTCCAGTCGTTGCCCACGGCGAGATCAACGTCCAGACCGTATTCATAACCTGCTTCCCGCAGCAGCTGTCGGGCTTGTTGCGGATCGTAGCCTGGAATGGACATCTGGCAATATTCAGGATGATTCTGATAAACGTGCGTGTCATGGGCCTGAAGCCCCTCACCAAAATAAGCAAGTGCGAGGATTTTCTCCCGGTGCTGGCAGAGCCTGAGAGCGGTCCGCACCCTGTTGTCGTCCCAGGGCTGGAGATCCACCCGCATCCGCAGCACCCGGGCCGTGCAGGTACTCACCGGAATGACGTTCACTCCCGGGTCGTCCTTGAGAACCTGGTGAACGTCCGTGCCCGCGGCGTCGCTCAGGTCGATCATGTCGATCTCCCCGGACTGCAGCGCCGCGATCTGGGGCGACATCTCCGTGCCCATGTCGATGAACTCAACGGTATCAATAAACGGCAGCGCCTCGCCGTCCTGTCCTTTGCGCCAATATCCGTCCCTGCGCCGGAGCATGCATCGTTCGCCTTCCCTGTATGCCTCCAGGGTGTACGGCCCTGTTCCATGGGGCCTTCTAAGAAAGTCGCCTTCAAACGTGCGGTGGTTGAGCACGATGGCCGGGTAGTGAAAAAAATGCTCGGGCACGCCCATCTCCGGCCGTTTCAGGTGCAGCTTCACCTGATGGTCGGTCACACGTTCAATATCCGTGACATCAAGATAGTCGCCGACCATGCCCAGAAGAGATGAGCCCACATCCTTGTCCAGCCATTGGTTCATGGTAAAAATCACATCGTCGGCAATGAACGGGTCGCCGTTGTTGAACTCGACCCCCTGGCGCAGGTTCAACGTCCAGGTCTTCAGATCATCTGAAACCTCCCAGTTCTCAAGAAGATAGGGATGGGTGACGTTGTTCTCGTCGGTCAGGGTCAGGTATTCCGCCACCTGACGGAGCTGTTGCGAAGGAGCCACCCAGGAAAATTGAGCGGGATGAGTCACTTTCTGAATGGGAGAGGAAACCCTGAGCGCGCCGCCCCGCTTCACGGCAGCCCAGGCTTTTCTAGGTTGTGCAAGGTTGGCCATTGAGGCAGCAGCGCCCACGGAAAGGCCCAGCAGAGCTGCAAACCTGATGAACTCCCTACGGGACAGTTTCCTTTTCACATGATTATCGAGCAAGTCCGGGATTCCCGGATGCATTCCTGGGTTGCCGTTCATGAGTCCTCCTTGAGAAAATGCTGGCGTCAGCCCGCGACAAGGTCATATTCAAACCCTGATGAGATGGAACAGGAACCATGGCCGATGAAAAACCAAATCAAAAAATTTAAGTAAAGCAACTTCCATGCCTTGACACTTTTATTCGGACATTCCCAGATTTGCGCAGCTTTCTTGTCTTGAAAGAAAATTTAATTACGTTACATTTCAGAACAGTATGCTACATTATCTTCTTCCAACCATCTCCCATACAACAACCAATGCGGTTGCCAAAAACCAATTTCGCCTTATACTATGCTTTACATGCCTGTACGAAAGAGGCATGTTGCAACTACCTCATCAAAGAAGTCGGGTGCTCCGAAAGGACCGTTCGGCCCAAGCCAATAAAGGAGAGGGCATGGAAAAAAATAGGTGTGACCGTTCGAGCTGCAAGAGCAATCCTGTAGCAAGTTTGAACAATCAACACTCCGCCAAAAACGGGTTTGATCCGGAATTGATGTTCGTCGAATGCCATAAATGCGGACGCCCCTTGATCTGGAACCAGGGCGAAGCCAGCCAGATCGTGGAACAGTCCGGAATTGACTGCAAAAAATTGGATTCTCAGTGTTTGATCCTGGCTGAAGGGTGTCCTCACTGTGCCCCGGGCGAAGGCGGCTACATGGTCCGCGTGGTACGGCTCAGGGAAGACGGCTACAAGGACGTCAAGGAACAGGGCCACTAGCGACGCCGCCGCTCCGGCGGCCGTTGATCAACACAAAATCCTCCTTCCACATACCACCATAACCGCACGGGGCGAACTTCGTTCGTCCCGTGCCTTTCTTTCTCATGCTTCCCACCGCGTCAGAACCCGCAGATCGACACATCACCAAACGCAAGCCCGAATGGCTGCGCGTGCAGCTGCCCCGGGATTCCCGTTTTTCAAGACTCGGGTCCATGTTGAATGGTCTGGGCCTGTCCACGGTCTGCCGCAGCGCACGTTGTCCGAACATCTGCGAATGCTTTTCCACCGGAACGGCAACGTTCCTGATTTTGGGCGACGTCTGCACGCGCTCCTGCGCCTTTTGCAACATTGCGTCCGGAAGCCAACCAGCCCCCCCCATGGAGGATGAGCCGGCTCGGGTCAGCAAGGCAGTGGGCCAGATGGGTCTGACCTACGCAGTGATCACCTCGGTCAGCAGGGATGACCTGCCGGATGGCGGGGCCGGACACTTCGCGCGGGTCATCTCCCAACTCAAGCAGGAAATTCCCGGCCTGACCGTGGAAACCCTGATCCCGGACTTTCAGGGAAGGGAAGAATCCTTGGCAACAGTCCTGACTTCCGGAGTCGACGTGCTGAACCACAATCTGGAGACGGTCCCGGAACTGTACCCCAGGGTCCGGCCGCAGGCAGCATACCACCGCAGCCTGGAGCTTCTGGATCGAGCCAAGGCATGGTCAATATCGTCTGCCAACGGCCAATTTTCGGCTCTACGCACCAAAAGCGGCCTGATCCTGGGCCTGGGCGAAACCAGGAACCAGTTGCGCCGGGTGATGGCTGATCTGGCCTCCGTGGGGTGCGACATTCTGACCATGGGCCAATATCTGGCCCCGTCGGCACGCCACCATCCGGTAATGCGCTGGCTTCCGCCTGAGGAATTCAGTGAGCTTGCCGAAATTGCCCGAAAGGAAGGCATCCCCACGGTCTTCTCCGCGCCCCTTGTCCGCAGCAGCTACCATGCCCACGAAGTGGCGTCCGCCGAGGCAACAAGGTAAGTTACGACTAAAACGCAACCCAATCCATTCACCCGCAACCATCAATCCACCGACATGAACACACATTCAGCACAGCCTTTCACCATTGGCCTGGTTCAGATTTCCATACCCGCCGATCCCGCCGAAAGCCTGGCCAAAGCCGAAGAGTACGTCCGTCAGGCGGCACGTCTGGGAGCCCAGGTGGTCTGCCTGCCGGAACTGTTTCGCGGCCCGTATTTCTGCCAGCACGAGAACCACGACGTGTTCAACCAGGCCGAAGCCATTCCCGGCCCTTCGACGGAAACCCTGGGCAAGGTGGCGGCGGAGGAAGGCGTGGTGGTCCTGGCATCCCTTTTCGAGCGACGCGGTCCTGGCGTCTACCACAACACCCTGGCGGTCATCGACGCTGACGGAACCATCCCGGGCCTCTACCGCAAGATGCACATTCCGGATGACCCTGGCTACTACGAGAAGTTTTTCTTCGCTCCCGGCGACACCGGATTCAAGGCCTTCGACACCCGGTTCGGCCGGGTCGGCACCCTGGTCTGCTGGGACCAGTGGTATCCGGAAGCTGCCCGCCTGACGGCCCTGCAGGGAGCGATGACCCTTTTTTATCCCACGGCCATCGGCTGGCACCCCGAGGAAAAGGCTGAATTCGGCCGGGAACAGCTGGAAGCCTGGATCACGGTCCAGCGCGGGCACGCCGTGGCCAACGGCATCTATGTGGCCGCCGTGAATCGTATCGGGCACGAAATCTCCGCTGACGGCGGACCCGGCATTGAATTCTGGGGCAACTCCTTCGTGGCCGGTCCCATGGGGGAAATCCTGGCCCAGGCCTCATCCAACCGGGAAGAAATCCTCCTGGCCGAGGTGAACCCAACGCGCCTCGAAACCGTCCGCCGCCACTGGCCCTTTTTCCGCGACCGACGCATCGACGCCTACGGCGGCATCACCAGCCGTTTTCTGGATCAAACTTGATCATGATGTATTCAGACGCAGATTGTCTTCTCTGGCAATGCAAGCCATAATTCGACTCAACAATATGGTTTTCCACTAATCTGTTTCCGTACCGCGCATAGGGGGTAAGTCATGCTCAGAACAGTGAAAGCCACCTTAGAGGCAGACGGGAGTGTTCGCTTGCATGAACAAGTTCAGGTGCCATTTCCTTGTCGAGCAATTGTTACCATACTTGATGAGCCGGAAGATTTTGAAACAGCTCTCCTGAGTCAGGAATCTTTGGCTCAGGACTGGGAACGTCCGGAAGAGGATGCGGCATGGTCTCACCTTCAGTAGGAAGCGTGATTCTTGTCAAATTTCCATTTACAGATCTCTCGGCAACAAAGCTGCGACCCGCTGCAGTTCTTGCTTTTTCCGGAAAGGGAGATTGGCATGGTGATTGGATTTTGTCTCAGATAACAAGTAACCCTTATGCAGACATTAATGCCGTTGAAATCATTGATACTGATTTCGGGTCCGGCTCCTTGATGCGTACAAGCTATGTTCGACCCGGTAAGCTATTTACAGCAAACCAATCGCTCATGGTTAAAAATGTTGGGCAGCTGAATCAATCAGCATTTGCTCGCATCATCAAATCGGTCCTTTCGATTTTGCAGCCACCTCACTAGAATCGCTAAAGATACTTAATTCAGTAAATATTGATCTAACCGGATTAGTTTTTTGACATGCAAATATTTCCACGTCTTCCCGCGGAATGGGAACCGCATGCGGCTACCTGGCTGGCTTGGCCGCATAATGCAAGGGACTGGCCGAGCAAGTTTGCGCCCATCCGGTGGGTGTACGCCGAGATTGTCCGGCATCTGGCCGAGTCCGAGCCGGTGCGGATTCTGATCAGGTCGCAGCGTCAGGAACAGGAAGTCCGGGGGCTGCTCGCCAGGGCGCACGCCGACTTGAACCGGGTTTCCTTCTTCCACATCCCCACGAACCGGGTCTGGACCCGCGACTACTGCCCGGCATTTGTGCAGGACCAGAACGGAAACGTTGCCGCGGTTCGCGCGGGCTTCAACGGCTGGGCAAAATATCCGGATCACGAATTGGACGCCGCCGTACCGGAGAAAATCTCTCAGGCCCTGAACCTGGACATTACGCCCATGCTTTTCCAGGGCCGCCCCTTTATTCTCGAAGGCGGCGCCATCGACTCCAACGGCAAAGGGACGCTTCTGACCACCGAGGAATGCCTCCTGGATCAGCAGACCCAAGTCCGCAATCCCGGCCTGACGCGAGCCGACATCGAAACAACCCTGCGGCAATACCTGGGTATTTCCAATGTCCTCTGGCTTGGCCGCGGCATTGCCGGCGACGACACCCATGGCCATGTGGATGATCTGTGCCGCTTCGTGAACCCGCGCACCGTGGTCCTGGTCCAGGAAGACGATCCCGGGGACGACAACTACGAAGCGCTGCGGGAAAACCGCGAACGGCTGGAAAGCGCCCGGCTGGAAGACGGCTCCAGACCGGAGCTCGTCCCGCTGCCCATGCCTCGGCCGCTGTTTTTTGAAAATACCCGCCTGCCGGCCAGCTACGCCAATTTCTACATCGGCAACCAGGTCGTGATCGTGCCCACGTTCAACGATCCCCAGGACAGGGTAGCCTTAGGCATTTTGGCCGAGCTGTTCCCGAACCGCCGCGTGGTGGGCGTTCATGCCGTGGACCTGGTCTGGGGGTTCGGCACCCTGCATTGCCTGACCCATGAACAGGCCGCTCCAATCACCACCTCTCCATGATCGTCCCGCGGGACTCCCACAACTCCGCCTTGCTGCCGGTTCACGATCTGGGGATGACGCCCTACCGCAGGGCCTTGGACATCCAGAGGAAAGCCGTACAGGAAGTGATCGCCGATGAACCCCAGCGGCTGCTGGTGGCGGAGCATCCTCCGGTCATCACCCTGGGCCGCAACAGCGGCCTGGAACACCTTCATGTTTCCTCCGATTATCTCGTCGAAAAAGGCATCGAGCTGGTGCAAACATCCCGGGGGGGCGGCATTACCTGCCATTTTCCCGGCCAGCTGGTGATCTATCCCATCCTGCGTATGGACCGCCGCCCCGGCGGTTTGCGCCAATTGGTCCGGGATCTCGAAGACGCCGCCATCCACGCCCTGAGGGAGCTCGGTCTTGCCGCACGGCGCGTTCAGGACCGGCCCGGAGTATGGATCGGCGCCCGCAAGGTCGCCTCCATCGGTCTAGCATTGAAAAACTGGGTCAGCTACCATGGCCTGGCTCTGAATGTCTGCCGGGATACCAGTCTTTTCAACCTCATCACGCCCTGCGGCCTGAAGGACGTCCAAGCCACCTCCGTGCACACGGAGCTGAATCGTGAAGAGCCGGATATGGCCACGATGAAGCACTGCCTGCTGGAACACCTCGGGAAACTTTGATCGAACCGCGGCGTTTCTTGCCAGCCGTTCACCTAGGATATATTCTCGAATGAAATCTATTGAACCAATAGATCTTTCATCTGGCGACCATTGCGTCTGGATTCATCCGCATCTCAAACCCGTATCCGCGAGGTAGATTATGTCCACGCCACGAACCATGAGTGTCCAGGTCCAGACCGGCCAACTGCGGTCCAGTCCCTCATTCCTTGGATCCATTGTCACGGAAGTGAGATATGCCCAACAGGTTCAGGTTATGGAGGAGCGGGCCGGATGGATGCGCGTGAGCGTTCCCGGGGTTGCGACCACTGGCTGGATTCACGGCTCGGCCCTCAGTCCCCGGCGGATCGTGCTCCAGGCCGGCGACGAGGAGGTGCGCAGAGCCGCCACCACCGGAGAGATCGCTCTGGCCGGGAAAGGCTTCAACCAGGAGGTGGAACGTGAGTTTCGGACTCAGAACAGGGACGTTGACTTCTCCGTGATCGACCGGATGCAGAGCACGGAGGTTCCCATACCACGGGTGCAGCAATTCGCCCGGGAAGGGCAATTAAACCTGTAACCCGCCCTGAGCCACAGGAGATAAAACCATGACCATTTGGAACAGAAGGGAATTTCTGGAGTGGACCGGGAAAGCTGGCCTAGCCGGTCTTTGCGCCGGTCCTTTGCTGGGCGGTCTGCTTTCCGGCTGCCAGACCGTGGATATTGCCGCCGGAGTCGGAAGGGCCGCTGGCGTACTGGACGAGCAGCAGGCCGAATCATTGATGCGGGCTGGCGGAGCGTTGGCCCGCAGCTTCGAGGACATCACCCCGGAGCAGGAATACTACATCGGCCGGACTGTTGGAGCCGTTCTGCTCACATCATACCAACCATATCCCGACCAGGCGGCCAACGACTACATCAATCTGATCGGAACGCTGGTCAGCCTGAATTCAAACATGCCGGAAACCTTCGGCGGCTACCATTTTCTGATTCTGGATTCCCAGGAAATCAACGCCTTTGCCGCACCGGGCGGATTGATCTTCGTCACCCGGGGTATGCTGCGCTGCTGCACTTCCGAAGATGCCGTGGCCGCGGTCCTGGCTCATGAAATCGGCCATGTTCAGCATCACCACGGCATCCAGACCATTCAGCGCGCCCGTTTGACATCCGCCTTCACCATTCTTGCGGCCGAAGGCGCGAGAACTCTCGGCGGCCGCGACCTGGTGGAACTGACGGAGATTTTCGAGCAATCCGTCTCCGATGTCGTCTCCACCCTGGTGGTCAACGGATATTCCCGCGCCGCGGAGCGCGAGGCCGACAGCGCGGCCGTAACCATCCTGCACCGGGCCGGGTACGACAGCGCGGCTTTGGTGGACATGCTGCAAGTCATGGACATGCTGCTCCAGCCCGGCGGCCGGGACTACGCACGAACCCACCCCCCACCGGCCAGCAGGATCCAGGATATCCGGCCCATGCTTCCTCCTCGTCGCCCTGAAATTACCGCGGCCAGACAACAACGTTTCCACCAGGCCCTGCGGCACGTCTGATCCTGCGCGTATGGCCCGCCGTTCGTCCGGAAAGATTCTGCTCCAGGTTCTGGCCACCGGAATGGGCGCGGCCGTTCTGGCCCTGCTGCCCTGGTTTTTCGGCGCATTGGAAAACTGGGAAGCCCAAACCTGGGACATGCGGGTCGTGCGTTTGGCTGAGCCGGGACCGGCCACCGGCGATATCGCGCTCATTCTCCTGGATCAGCAAGGTCTGGACTGGGGGCAGGAGCAGATGGGGCTGAGCTGGCCCTGGCCCCGGGAAATCCACGCCGCGATCATCGATTACTGTCGCCGCGCCCATGCCGCCTCCCTGACCCTAGACATCCTGTTCCTGGAGCCATCAGCTTACGGCGTGGAAGACGACGCGCTTCTGGCTCAGGCCCTGGAACGTTTCGGGGCGACGGCCCTGGCCGCGTTTCTCAGCCGGGCCGAGACCGGTGGGCGCGCCACCTGGCCCGAGGATGTTCCCCGACCGGCCTGGACCGTTGACGGCCTGGACGAGTGGCTTGCCACAGCAGAGCCAGATTTTTTTGCCACCCGGATCAGCCCTCCGCTGACCGAACTGGCCCTGTCCGCCTCCATCCTGGGAAACGTACAGCAACGTCCGGACAGGGACGGCGTGTTCCGACGGATGCGTCCCCTGGATTTCTTCGACGGGATTGCCGTCCCTACACTGGGCCTGGCCGCCGGGCTGGCCGCTGCCCCCGAAGCCCAGTCCCAACTGACCCATCAGGAATTGAATCTGGACGGCAACAGCATCCCTCTCGATTCCCAGGGCGCCGCGATCCTGCGCTTTCGCGGCCCTTCGGGAACGCATGCGGCCTACAGCGCCGCTGCTGTGCTGCAGTCGGAGATTCGCCTCCGGGAAGACCCGGACGCTTCATTGAAGCCTGTTCTGGATCCGGAGCTGCTCCGGGGAAAGCATGTGTTCTATGGCTTTTCCGCCCCCGGCCTTTTTGATCTGCGTCCCACGCCTGTCAGCGGCGTCTACCCCGGGGTGGAGATCCAGGCCACCTTCCTGGACAACTTCCTCTCCCAGGATTTTCTGCGCGACCTCCCCCGGGAACTGACCATTGCCCTGGTGCTCGGCCTTTGCCTGCTCACGGCCCTGGTTTTGGCCATCTGGCGCTCTCCGCTGACCGGAACGCTCCTCGGCCTGGCCATGCTCCTGGTTCCCGTGGCTCTGGCCGTGACGGCATATCATCTCGGCTGGTGGATGCCCCTGCTGGTCCAGGAAGCCGGCGTCGCCGCGGCGGCCCTGCTGGGACTAATTTACAACTACGCCACCGAGGGACGCCAGCGACGATTCATCAAGAACGCCTTTCAGCAGTATCTGAGCCCTCAGGTCATCGAGCAGCTCATTGCCGATCCTGACCGACTCCGTCTGGGCGGAGAACGCAAGATCCTGAGCATCTTCTTCTCAGATCTGCAGGGCTTCACCACCATCTCCGAAAAACTTGATCCTGAAGAACTGACCGCGCTGCTCAACGACTATCTCTCGGCCATGACCGACATCATCCAGGAGGAAGGGGGCACCGTGGACAAGTTCGAGGGCGATGCGATCATCGCCTTCTGGAACGCCCCGCTGGACGTGCCGGATCACGCGCTGCGCGCGGTGCGCACGGCCCTGCGCGCCCAGGCCAGGCTGGCGGAACTCAGGCCGAAGTTCCGCGAACGTACGGGCCACGACCTGTTCATGCGCATCGGCATCAATACCGGACCCGCCGTTGTCGGCAACATGGGTTCACACAACCGCTTCGACTATTCCATGCTTGGGGATGCCGTAAACCTGGCGGCGCGTCTGGAGGGGGTGAACAAGCAGTTCGGGACCTACACGATGATTTCCCAGGCCACGAAAGATGCTGTGGGCGAAGTGCTTGCCATGCGCGAACTGGGCCGCGTAGCCGTTGTCGGTCGCGCCGAGCCGGTGACCGTGTACGAACCTCTGGCCGATGATTTTGCAAAGGCCAATGCCCCGGCGCTGAAAAGCTTCAACCAGGGCTTGCAAGCCTATTACCAGGGCGATTTTGCCGAAGCCGTCCGAATTTTCAGCATCCTGGCCCATGGCGATCCCGTGGCCGCCAGATATCTGGAAATCTGTCGCGACTTGCCGCCCCAGCCGCCTGAAAACTGGAACGGCGTCTGGAAGATGACTTCAAAGTGACGTGCGGCGCAACCTATCGCTCGCACCCACTATGCCCCCACGCAGCGAGCCTCTATCTTGCGTCTTTATCCCTGTGGACCGTGGTGGGAAAGACCATCTGGCCGCCCAAGTAGCCTAGCCCCATGACCAGCAAGGCGAGAAGTAGAACAAGCAGGCTGTACGTCCAGTTGAAAAAGGGGAACCTGACGAGATCCGACGCGCGCAGGATTATCGCCGCGACTCCCGCTCCCATCAGAGTCACGGCCAGGCGGATCTTCCAGCGGACCAGCGAGGGCTTCTTGAACCGGTAGTTGATCCATAGCGTCAAGAAGCCGGTGCCCACCGCGACTGTCGCGGACAATACGCCCAGGACGAGCATGATGAAGGCAAAGACTTCGAAGTTCAGACCGGTGTTCGGCCCGAAGGCAAAATACAGCAGCAGGAACAGCAGGGCCGTGGTCAAATAGGCTATGGGATAGTGTACGCTGATGGGGTGGGGATGACGGCGCAGCATGGGGAAGTAGCGCAGCAGAGGCTTCATGAAGTCCGGCATGTCCCTGCTGCGCTGTTCCGGCGCCAGAACCCCCACCTCCTTGACCCGCTTGCTGGCGAAAACCTCGGCGAAATGGGGCGCGGCCGCCAGTTGATCCGTCAGGTCGACTCCGGACAAATGCATGTGCATGTGCGTTCCGTTCCTCCACAAAGGACTGTCGGAAAGATCATACACCGTCCCCTCAAAAACGACATACACTGGACGGCCTTCCTGGCCGTCTCCTTTGCGAACCTCTTCAAGCGTAAACTCACGTATAGCCTTGGACATGACTTTTTCCTCGCGCCGCTCCCGGCTCATGGAACCGTAGAGGTTCCGGGATGAAGAGAAGCGCCTTCAGCCATTCTATGTTTGTTGGTCGACCTTGTTCGTCTCTTGAACCGTTGATCATTTGACCTGTGGCTCTGCAAGGCTGCGGAACTCAAATTCCTTGCGCCAGCCACGGACCCATTCGGAATCGTCTTCCGCCAATCCTTCATCTTCGCCGCGAAGCTTTCGTTCCTCGACGTTTCGTTTCTGTTTCGCCTCAAGGGCAAGCTGCTGCAGCTTCGTCTGGAATGCCTCATCCTTTTCCAAAGGAATCGTTTCCTGAGCATAGGCCTCGATAATCAACAGATGCTTGCGCACACACATCTCGCTTTCCGTTTCACAGGGGCAATCCTGATCCGTGAGATGGCTCTGCAACAGAAGCATTTCTTTCAGAAGTTGCTCGTACTGCCACTTCAAAATCGGCGTCATTGTTTCCGTCATTGAATACCTCTCATGATGATTTTGATGTTCGGTTATTGATGACCCGGCAGGGTCCTAGGAACAAGGAGCGGTGACTTACCTGTCTTTCTCCGGGAAAAAAGACATCCAAGTGGCCATCAATAAGGATGCCAGGAAAAGGCTTGAGAATTATGCCTTTGGAAATAGGTGGTTACTAGAAACGGCAGTATCGAGGGCGAGCGAAACCCCATGCCCGAAGAATCAATTCTTAAGAAACAAGACTCTCTTTGCCAATATTTTCATAACCACTCAAGTGCTTGGACAGACTACCGGCCGTGGGGTAGAAATAATGAAAAGTATTCATAAAAGTCGCTCGACGAACACTATCCACAAACCATGGACACCGTTATGACATTTCCTCTCGAACAACTTGAGGCCAAGTTGCGCGGCATGCTCCACCAGGGCATGCGCCTGGGTGAATCAACGGTCAAGAACATGCTCCAGATCCTGGCCGCCAAGGATGCACAAGAACTCGCTTCCCGGTTGACGGATCACGAGGATGCCGAGGCTTGGTCCATGCGCGACCTGGCGCTTTTCCCGGATCATGAGTTTGCACTGACCGTGGAGGCCTGGCTGCTGGAGCAGGAAACACGGCTTGGGGAACTGCCGGCGGTGAATCACCAGGAACTCACCGATCTGGCGGCAATGCTGGACCATGCTGTAATCATCCTGCGTCTCCCGGACCAAAGCAGGGTCCAGCTCGTCCTGGACGTAGAGGAAGCATTCCGCTTCGTGACCCGTCTGAATCTGCAAAAGACATTTCCTTCATTAATTAAAGCCTTTCTTGCTGAGCTACGCGAAGCTGGAAATACCGATCTTGTACCTGCCGTACGCTTGGCGTGCAGACAGGCTCGCTTAACATGGACCACGGCGAACGAGACCTTCGTCCTGAACCTGTTGCAGGGCTGTTTCGCCGCCGATGAAAATGACGCGCTACGTCGCCAAACTCTGGATCTGGTACAATGGTGCCTGCGCTTTCTGGAGCATGCCGGTGAAGACATTCCGGGCGCATTGGCCCGCCGGCGCGATGAACTGCTCAAGAACCTGGATCAGGCGGAGGAGATGGAGCGAATCCGGAAGAAGTACAATTTTGAAACCCGGCGCATGTTGGGCATCGTGGAGCAGCACCTGGAAGAGACCGCCCTGCAGGACGAACTGGCCCTGGTGGAACTGGTCGCCCGAGCAACCGGCGGCTATCCGTCGCAATATCAGGTCATGCGAAAAAATCTGGGCGAGGCCCGAACCATGGGCGACATGCACGACATCATGGATGGCTGAACCGGATCTGCCTTGATAATCGAAAGCGGATCCCCAGGAATCACCGTAGTTTTACCTCTGGGACCGCCGCACCCCGGTGCGGCAAGGCAGGCAATCCCGCTTCACGTGGAACCTTCGCGCTCAAATGGTGCCGCACCGGGGTGCGGCGGTCCCGGGGAGAGTCACCGTTCGATAACTGCGCCCATTCGCGCGGACAGGGAGGCCAGCCCCGCCAGAACCGCCAAGCTTAGGGCCAGTGCGGCGATAGTCACGTCCCTGTCCAGAAAATATCCCAATAATATCGGCGAAATTGAAGTCGCGACCACCATTATGGACTGGTTCATGGACCGGATCGCGCCAAGGTGCAAAACGCCGTACCGCTCCGCCCAAATCGTCCCCGCGGCCGTGGCGGCCAGACCCTGCGTGGTCCCCACAAGACCCAGGTAGATGTACAAAACCGTGCTTCCCGGCACCGATGCCAGAATCAGCAGCCCGCTGATGATCGGAAGCAGAGCCAGAGGCAGGGCTTTTCCGGCGCCCAGACGATCCACCAGAGGTCCGGCGGCGAAAAGCGCTCCGAAATGGCAGAGCGCATAGAAGGAAAAACCAGCGCCCAACATCTCCAGGGACCAGCCCCGCTCCGCGGCAAAGGCCGTCTGGTGAAAAAACAATGCAGTTACGGCAAACGGGGTGAACAGCGTTGCCGGCAAAATAAGATAGAAGCCGGGGTCTCGGAGAACTTCCCGGCGATTGAAGCGACTGCGATCTGGACCGGATTTGGAACCTGCCGGATTTTTCCCGACAAGCTCCTGTGGCTGCGGCGCATTGCGGGCGAGAAAAGCCAGGGCAGGCAGAACCAGGAGACAGAGAAATACTGCGCCCGCCAGCCAGGGCAACCGCCAGCTGCTCCAGACAACCAGGAACGCCGCGGCTGCCGGAAGCACGGCCTCGGCCAGTGGGAAGCCCATTGCGGCCAGGGCCACGGCCCTGCCGCGGTGCGCCGGAAAATACCTGGCCGCGGTGGTCATTCCGACATGGGAGATCATGCCCTGTCCGCCGAAGCGGATGCAGATGAAACCCAGACCAAGGATCAGAACCCCGGGTGCGAACCCAATCAGCACGCAACCGCCGGCCAGGATGAAAACAGCCAGGGCTGTAATACGGGGCAGGGTCCAGGTATCCACCAGCGCGCCGAATCGGAGCAACAAGAACGCACTGCAAAGCGTGGCCGCACTGTACAGGCTGCCGTAGGCGGTATGAGACAAGTCGAAGGCGTGGCGGATATCGGCGCCGAAGATGGACACGAAGAAAGTCTGCCCAAAGCCTGATGCCGCAGTGGCTCCCAGTGCAAAGAAGGCCAGACGCGGATTGGACGCCATGAAGGTCGGAAGTCGATGATGCAGCGGTTTCATCGGAAAATCGTACCGCCAAAGCCCAAAAACGACAAACGCCGCCCAGCCCTCAGGCTGCGCGGCGTTGCATATGGCGGCGAACTTGTTCAGCGAGAACTCAGTTCAGACCCTTGGCGACCATCTTGGTCAGACGCAGCAGTTGGTTGCAAAAACCGGATTCATTGTCGTACCAGATGATGACCTTGGCCATCCTGTCCCGAAGAACCGTGGTGCATGGTCCGTCCACTACTCCGCCGTAGGTGCTGCCGTTGAAGTCGATGGAGACCAGCGGTTCCTCGGTGTAGCCCAGAACATTCAGCAGCGGACCTTCGGCGGCTTCACGCAAGGCCTGATTAAGGGTTTGGGCATCGGCGTCATTGGCCAATTCGACCACCAGATCCACAAGGGAGACATTGGGCGTGGGCACCCGTACGGCCATGCCGTCCAGGCGGCCCTCCAGTTCCGGCAAAACCTGGGTCACGACCCGGGCCGCACCGGTGGTGGTGGGCAGCATGGACATGGCCGCGGCCCGGCCCCTGCGCAGATCCTTATGCGAACCATCCAGAATGCGCTGACTCATGGTATAGGAGTGAATAGTGGTCATCAGGCCGTGCTCAATGCCGAACCGGTCGTTCAGCACCTTGGCCACCGGCGCCAGACAGTTGGTGGTGCAGGAAGCGTTGGAGACGATGTGATGCTCCGCAGGTTGGTAAGACTGATCATTCACACCCATGACGATGGTCAGATCGGGATCTTTTCCCGGAGCGGCGATCAGCACTTTTTTTGCCCCGCAATCGAGATGCTGCTGACAGGGCTCCCGGGACGTGAACTTGCCCGTGGTTTCCAAAACAATATCTACACCCAGATCCCCCCAGATCCATTCACCGGCTTGTTTGCGGGTCACGGCGACCTGCTTTCCGGCCAGCTCAAAGCCCTTATCGTTGGCCTCGGCCGTATCGCTCAATCGACCGTGAACCGAATCGTATTTGAGCAGGTGCACCAGAGCGGAATTCTCGGCCCTGGCATTTACGGCAACCAGGGTGACATCGGGATCCGCTGCCAACAGTCGGGTCATGTACCGGCCGATCCGGCCGAACCCGTTAATTCCGATGCGAACAGACATGGTGTTCTCCCTTGAGAATATGATTATATGAACGAAAACCTACCTGACGTATAGGAAACTCCTCCACAACCCGGTTATTTGATTTGGTGGGTCAGCTCACCCTTGGCGTATAAAACCTCCATGACCTCCATGGACAACGGCTTGATTTTGGAGGCGTAGCCGGCCGTGCCGAAGGCCTGGAAGCGCTCCAGACATATTCCCTTCATGGCCTCGGAGGAAGCCTTCAGGTATTTCCGGGGATCGAAATCCTTGGGCTTCGTGGCCATGTGCCGACGAATCGCGCCGGTGGCGGCGAGACGCAGATCCGTGTCGATGTTGATCTTGCGCACGCCGAACTTGATGCCCTGCTGGATCTCCTCCACCGGAACTCCGTAGGTCTGGCCCAGGTCGCCGCCGTACTCGTTGACGATCGCCAGCCAGTCCTGGGGCACCGAGGATGAGCCGTGCATTACCAGGTGCGTGTTGGGGATACGCTCATGAATCTCCTTGATCCGGCTGATGGCCAGAACCTCGCCGCTGGGGGGGCGGGTAAACTTGTAGGCCCCGTGGCTGGTGCCGATGGCAATGGCCAGGGCGTCCACCCCGGTCTTTTTCACGAAATCCGCGGCCTGCACCGGGTCCGTAAGCATCTGCTCGCGGGTCAGCTTGCCTTCCGCGCCCACGCCGTCTTCCTTGCCAGCAATGCCTGTCTCCAGCGAACCCAGCACGCCCAGCTCGCCTTCCACGGAAACACCGCAGGCATGGGCCATCTCCACCACCTTGGCCGTTATCTCCACGTTGTACTCGTAGGTGGCGGGAGTCTTGGCGTCTTCCATCAGGGAGCCGTCCATCATCACCGAGGAAAAGCCGGCCTGGATGGAACGGGCGCAAACCGCCGGGGAGGCCCCGTGATCCTGGTGCAGACACAGGGGAATGTGGGGCCATTCCTCCATCGCCGCCTGGATCAGATGGCGGATGAACACGGATCCGGCGTATTTGCGGGCGCCGGCGGAACTTTGCAGAATCACCGGGCTGTCGGTTTCATTGGCCGCATGCATGATGGCCTGTACCTGTTCCATGTTGTTCACGTTGAACGCGGGGACCCCGTACCCGTGTTCCGCCGCGTGGTCCAAAAGCTGCCGTAGAGTGATCATTGCCATGGGAACCTCCGATTTTTGTCGAATGAAATCATTTTCTGTCTAACGCTCCAGGAGCTGCTCAAGGCGCTGTGCAGCGGCCTCGGGAGTGAAGTTGAAGTGCGCGAACAGCTGGTTTCCGGGAGCGGATTCGCCAAAGCGCCGCATCCCCAGCACATCTCCGTCCTGTCCCACCAGATGACGCCAGGACTCTGGCACGCCGGCCTCCACGGCCAAACGGACGCCGACATCCCGGGGCAGAACCGATTGTTGATATTCCTGGTCCTGAGCGTCGAAAAGCTCGATGCAGGGCATGGAAACGACGCGGACTTTCAGGCCCTTGGCGGACAACAATTTGGCCGCCTCGACCGCCACGTCCACTTCCGAACCGGAAGCCATGATGATCGCCTCGGGAAGCCCCTCGCAGTCCTTCAGTACGTACCCGCCGCGCCGGATGTTTGCCATGGCTTGTTCATCGCGTTCCTGATGGGTCAGGTTCTGCCGGGAAAGAATCAAGGCCGTCGGCCCGTCATGGCGCTGCAAGGCCTCGGCCCAGGCCGAAGAGGTCTCCACGGCATCGCAGGGCCGCCAGACGCGCAGGTTCGGGATCAGACGCAACGAGGCCGTGTGCTCGATGGGCTGATGCGTCGGACCATCCTCGCCGACTCCGATGGAATCGTGGGTCAAGACATGGATGGTGCGCAGCTCCATCATCGCCGCCATGCGCAGGGCGTTGCGGGAATAGTCGGAAAAGACCAGGAACGTGCCGCCGAACGGGATGAACCCGCCATGCGCGGCAATCCCGTTCATGATCGCGGCCATGCCGAATTCGCGCACCCCGTAGTAGACGTAGTCGCCGTTCCATACGGTTTTGGCCAGGGGCTTCGCACCGGACCATTTCGTCAGGTTGGAGGCCGCCAGGTCGGCGGAACCGCCCAGGAGCTCGGGCAGGACGGGCGTAAAATACTCGATGGCCTTTTGAGAGGCCTTGCGCGTGGCCAGCTTCTCTCCAGCCGCGGCGGTCGTCCTTACAAACTCCTGAGTGGTCTGCATGAATCCGTCAGGCAACTCCCCGGCCATTCTCCTGGTGAACTCAGCGGCCAACTCCGGGTAGGCGGCGGAGTATTCCCGGAATTTTGCGCTCCATGCTTTCTCCAGCTCCATGCCGCGTTCCCGGGCATCCCAGCCCGTTTTGATCTGCTCCGGGATCTCGAAAGGTGCGTGCGGCCAGTCCAGATTCTTCCGCGTAGCAGCGATCTCAGCGTCACCCAGGGGTGAGCCGTGACAATGCTCGGTGCCGCAGACATTGGGTGCGCCAAAACCAATGACGGTTTTGCAGCAGATCAGGGAGGGGCGATCGTTCTCGGCCTTGGCTTCGAGAATAGCCCGCCGGACGGCTTCGCCGTCATGCCCGTCCACGTTGCGCACGACATGCCAGCCGTAGGCCTCGAATCTGGCCGGGGTGTCGTCCGCGAACCAGCCGCCGACATTGCCGTCAATGGAAATCTGATTGTCGTCGTAAAACGCCGTCAGTTTGCCCAAGCCCAATGTTCCGGCAAGGGAGCAGACCTCATGGGAAATACCTTCCATCAGACAGCCGTCTCCGAGGAAGACATAGGTAAAGTGGTTCACAATGTCGAAATCGTCTCTATTGAAGTGTGCAGCGAGAACCCGTTCGGCCACGGCCATGCCCACGGCGTTGCCCAGCCCCTGACCCAGCGGGCCGGTGGTGGTCTCCACGCCGGGAGTGATACCGCGTTCCGGGTGTCCGGGTGTCTTCGATCCCAGTTGCCGAAAGTTCTTGATGTCCTCGATGGTCAGGTCGTAGCCGGACAGATGCAGCAGGGCGTACAGCAGAATCGAGCCGTGCCCGTTGGACAGCACGAAGCGGTCCCGATCGGCCCATTGCGGGTTGGCCGGGTTGTGGCGCAGAAAATCGTTCCACAAAACCTCGGCAATATCGGCCATGCCCAGAGGGGCTCCCGGGTGCCCGGACTGGGCTTTCTGAATGGCGTCCATGCTCAATGCACGAACGGCATTGGCCAACTTTCTACGCTGAGACATATTTTCTCCTTGGAATTACTGAATTACAGCAAATGACGTGTGTAAGCGGATGTCAGAGAGGATCGTCATAACTTGTCGCGGATTTACTCCTGAGCGCGGCCCCCCCCGCAAACTTTTTGGTAGCACCGGTTTGTGGTGGAGCGCAATATGCAGATCCGTGCCTCCAGCTCCAAAAAAGGTTCCACCAAGCAGACCAAATGCCCGGCAATTTTCAACAATGCCGTACTCGCTATAATCGAAACGAAAGCAGTAATTCGCTGCAAGGGACCATACTGTTCAAACAACAGCATGAGTTGCTGCCACGTCATCAACCTTTGCCATCTTAGAGCATGCCGGATAAAAACCATTTCGCCAGCTGGCGGCCTTTGGATACGTTGCTCGCCGACGCGCTTTGGATTGTCCTGCAACCCCGATACAAGGAGACCCTCTCATGTCCCAGGAAACCCCGCAACGCAACCTTGCTCTCGACCTTGTTCGTGTAACCGAAGCCGCGGCTCTGGCCTCTTCCAGATGGCTGGGCAAAGGCGACAAAGAACACGGCGATTTCGCGGCCGTGGAGGCCATGCGTCTCAGTTTCAGCGCCATTGACATCAAGGGCACCGTGGTCATCGGAGAAGGCGAAAAAGATGAGGCGCCGATGCTCTATAACGGCGAAAAGTTGGGCACGGGCAACGGTCCGGAGGTGGACGTCGCGGTTGACCCGGTGGAAGGAACGCGGCTGCTGGCCTTTGGCCGGCCCAACGCCATTGCCGTGGTTGCGCTGGCCCCGCGGGGAACCATGTACAACCCCGGTCCCGCGTTTTACATGAAAAAGATGACCGTGCCCTCTGAGGCGAAATACCAGGTGGACATCAAGGCGCCGGTGGCCGAGAATCTGCGCCGTGTTGCCAAGGCCCTGGGCAAGTCCGTGGACGACATGGTGGTCTTTGTCCTTGACAAGCCGCGTCATGCCGGCTTGATCAGGGAAATCCGCGAAGCCGGTGCGCGCATCCAACTGCATACGGATGGCGACGTGGCCGGGGCGTTGATGGCCATTACCCCGGGCGGCGAAGTGGACATGATGATCGGAACCGGGGGCACTCCCGAAGGCATCCTGGCCGCCGTGGCGATCCGGATCATGGGCGGAGAAATGCAGTGCATGCTCGATCCGCAGTCCGACGCTGAACGCGAAAGCGTGCAACAAGCCGGATACAGCCTCGAGCGGGTCCTGACCGTGGATGATCTGGTTAAAAGCGACGACGTCTTTTTTGCCGCAACCGGCATCTCCGGCGGGACGTTTCTCAAGGGCGTGGAATTCACCGGCAAGGGAGCCGTGACCCATTCCATGGTCATGCGCGGCAAGACGGGCACGTTCCGGCTGATCGAGGCGCAGCATTCCTTCTCCAAGTTGATGCGCATCAGCGCCATTGAGTACGGCACGAAAAACGAACGCGCCTGAGTCAAAATCGTCATCACATACCAATGCAACGCCGAACACAATATTGCTCGTGTCGGCAATGCGGAAGAGGAGCATACAATGTCTTCCAATCAACCAATCATCCTTACGCCGTCCTTATTGTCGTCGGATTTCAGCCGCATCGGGGAAGAGCTGATCGCCCTGGAACAGGCAGGCCTGCAGTGGGTGCACTGGGATGTCATGGATGGAGCCTTTGTTCCCAACATCACCTTTGGTCCGCCGGTCATCAAGGCTTGTCGCAAAAAAAGCAGCCTGTTCTTCGACGTGCATTTGATGATCGAAAATCCGGACCGCTACCTGGCGGACTTCGTGGACGCCGGAGCCGACCTGCTCTGCGTTCATGCCGAGGCCTGCGTTCACCTGGAACGCACCGTCTCCGAAATTGCCCGCCTGGGCGCCAAGCCCGGCGTGGCCCTGAATCCGCATACGCCCCTGGACGTGGTGGAGTACCTGCTGCCTCAGCTGGAAATGGTACTGATCATGAGCGTCAATCCCGGTTTCGGCGGCCAGAAGTTCATCCCCTTCAGCACAAAGAAGATCCAGCGTTTGCGGGCCATGATCGAAGAGCAGGGCTTGAACACGCACATTCAGGTGGACGGCGGCGTCACGCCGGAGAACATCCGCGAACTTGCGCAGTGCGGCGCGAACATTTTCGTCTCCGGCTCCGCCTTCTTCGGCTTTCCACCCTATGACAAGCGTCTGGAGACGTTCATGCAGGCCGTGAAATAGTTCATGCCCAAACTGCCCCTTGAACAGGACACCTGTTCCATCTTCGGCTTTGACTGCCGGGAAATCCTGGACAACGCCCCTGTCGGCATTTTCATCACCACCCCCGGCGGCCGCTATGTCATGGCCAATCAAACTCTGGCCGACATGTACGGTTACGACTCGCCCCGGGCACTAATGGAGTCGGTTACCGATATAGCGGGGCAAATCTACGTTGCCCCGCGTGACCGTGATGCATTCAAACATCTTGTGGAACAACAAGACAGGATCACGAATTTCGAAAGTACCAGAATGCGCAGGGACGGGACCGTATTCTGGGTCTCCCTGAATGCACGCGCCGAGCGGGACGCACGAGGAAAGGTCAACCGATATCTTGGCTTTTCCACCGATATCACGGAACGCAAAAAACTGGAGCAAACCTTGCTCCAGGCAAACCAGTCGCTCAAGCAATCCAGCCGGATGGCGCGTGTCGGCGGATGGGAGTTGAACCTGGCCACGGGCGTGCTCCATTATTCCCCGATTACCAGAGAGATCCATGAAGTAGAGCCGGATTATGTTCCGAATTTGGAAAATGCACTTAACTTTTACAAGGAAGGTGAAAATCGTCAGAAGATTATCGAGGTCGTCTCCCGGTGCATGGAATCAGGTGACTCTTACGATGTGGAATTGCAGATCGTTACGGCCAAGGGAAATGACCGCTGGATCAGAACCATGGGCGAGGCTGATTTCCAGAACGGCCGATGCGTTCGGATTTTCGGAACCATTCAGGACATAACCGGGTGCAAGACGGCCCGGGAACAACTGCAGGCCAGCGAGGCCAGAAACAAGGCCCTGCTCAACGCTCTGCCCGACATGATCTTCCTGTTCAACCGCCAGGGCGTGTTTTTGGATTTTCATGCTTCCCACGGAAGCCTTTTATTTGACCCGGCAGATTTCCTAGGCCGTAATGCACATGAAGTTCTTCCGGCGGAAACAGCGGACCTGGTCGTGTTTCAAATCAACCGGATCGCGGCGCACGGAGAGTGTGACGCACTGGGATATGAGGCCGAGGTCAACGGCGAGATCCGGTATTTTGAAAGCCGGATGGTGACCTGCGGAGCTGATTTCCTGGCCATTGTCCGCGATCTGACGGACCTAACACGCTCGCAGGAGACTCTCAGAGATATTTCGCGACAGCTCGGCAAGATAACGGATAACACGACTGATCTGGTTGCGCTCACCGATTTGGAAGGGAATTTTAAGTACCTGAGTAAATCGCACCAACTCCTCGGGTACGACATAACTTCCATGATCGGCGAGAACATCCTTGATTTTGTACATCCGGAAGACAAGCCGAAAATCATCTCCTCCTTCGAGGATTTTCTGGCCGGTCGCGACGGCGCCCGAAAAGGTGAGCTCAGATACCTCTGTGCCGACGGAAGCCATCTTTGGCTGGAAACCGTCGGCAGCTTCATCCATGACGATTTGGGCGACCTTAAGGAAATCTTGTTTACCTCACGGGATGTCACCGAACGTAAAAAATATGAAAAGGCTTTGCTGCAGCGCAATGCTGAATTCAAGGCCGCTGAAAGGCTGGCCCGCATGGGCGCCTGGAAATATGATTCGGATAGTGATGTGTTCACCGGTTCCGAGACAGCGGCCGAAATCCTTGGCCTGAGGAGCGGAGGAAGTATTCCCTTTGATGAGGTACTGTCCTTTATCCATGAGGAAGACCGGAGCCTCATGGCCGATATTCGAGGCTGTGCGCCGCCATCTACACTATCCTTCGACTTTGATCTGCGCCTGGATATCCTGGGGAGCAAAAAATGGATCAGGGTTGTCGGAGCCAGAAACGACAATTCCGGTGATAATGCTGTTCTTGGCATGATCATGGACATCACGGAAAAAAAAGTTTCGGAAATCCAGCGAGATGAACAGCGAGAGCAGCTGATCCAGGCATCGAAAATGGCTTCCCTGGGCACCCTTGTGGCCGGAGTGGCCCATGAAATCAGCAACCCCAACAACCTAATCGTACTCAACGCGCCTATTCTGGAAAGAGTATGGAACGAATCCCTGCCGATTCTGGAGAAGCATGCTCACCACAAAAAGGACTTCGAGCTTGCCGGCACCCCTTTTTCCCAGATGCGCGATCATGTGCTGGAACTTTTCTCGGGAATACATGAAGGCAGCAGACGAATTACCAGAATTGTCACTGAGCTGAAGGACTTTGCGCGACAGTCGTCGTTGAACATGACTGAATTTGTGGACATCAACAATGTGGCCGAGTCGGCCTTGGCCCTGATCCGCAAGACCATCCACGCCCATACGGACAACTTCAGAATATTTCTTGAACCGGACCTGCCTTTGACCCTGGGGGACTCCCAGAAGCTGGAACAGGTCATGGTCAACCTGCTGATCAACGCCTGCCAGGCTTTAACGGACAAAACACAAGCCGTCGCCTTGGAGACGTTTTCCGTTGAAGAGGATAAAGCCGTTGGCTTTAAGGTTATCGATCAGGGAGAGGGTATTTCACCGGACATGCTGGACCGCATTCTTGATCCGTTCTACAGCACGCGGCATGGAGTTGGAGGAACAGGACTGGGCCTGTCCATTTCCTCGTCCATCATCCAGAACCACAAAGGGGCAATGCGCTTTCAATCTCATCCAGGCCAAGGCACGACGGTAACCGTTATTATTCCCTCTGCTTCTCCTGAGACCTTCTCGACTTGAGCTCGCAGTGAAGCTTACGGTAATCGTGAGTCCAAGTACTAAGAGCCCCATACTCGATTCACCTCAAGAACCAGCACCTTTCGGATAAAACACCGCAACCGTATCCGATAAGACACGACATGGATGAACAGACTTCAAAGCACCCGGTTTACATAGTCGACGACGACAAGGCTCTGACAAGAAGCTTTTACCTGACACTCAAGTCCTTCGGGTATCGCGACGTCAAAACCTTCGACAACGGGCGACAAGTCCTGGACCTACTTCCGGAACTGGAGCACGGAGTGCTTTTGCTGGACCTGTTCATGCCGGATGTTTCGGGAGAAGTGATTTTACAGCAGGCCCGGGATACGAACCCCGGAATCCAGGTGGTGGTGGTCACCGGAGTCGACGAAACCGATACCGCGGTCAGATGCATAAAGTCCGGAGCTTTCGACTACCTGGTCAAACCCGTGGACGCGGACAGGCTGATCACGACATTGCGCCGGGCCATGAGCCATGCCCTGATTTTACAGCAGAACCAGCGTCTCAGTCGAAAACTGCTCACAGGCGGACTGGATAGGCCTGACATCTTTCAAGACATTATCACCCGGAATCCGAAGATGACGGCTATCTTCAGCTATCTCGAGGTCGTCGCAACCATGTCTGATCCCGTGCTGATCACCGGAGAGACAGGCACCGGGAAGGACCTTCTGGCTCAGGCCGTTCACAGGGCAAGCGGCCGGACAGGCGCCTTCATCAGCCTGAATGCAGCCGGCCTGGACGACAATGTTTTCGCGGACACTCTTTTCGGTCACGTCAAGGGCGCTTTTACCGATGCCCGGGAACCCCGCAAAGGCTTGATCGAACAAGCGGAGAACGGGACATTGTTCCTGGATGAAATCGGCGACCTGAGTCCCTCTGCCCAGGTCAAACTGCTCAAGCTCATCCAGGACCATGTCTACTATTCTCTTGGTTCGGACATTCCCAAGGCAAGCAAAGCCAGAGTGATAGCAGCCACAAACCGGGACCTCGAGTCAAGCCGGAAGCTGGGACAGTTTCGGGAAGATCTTTTCTACAGGATCAACACATACCGACTGCACCTTCCTCCACTACGTGAACGTGGGGAGGATGTCCTTCTCCTGGTGGAACATTATCTTGCCGAGGCCTGTATCGAACTGCGCTTGGCGCGGGAACATGTCTCCCCGCGGTTGGCGGATTTGCTTCAAACCTATAATTTTCCGGGCAATGTCCGGGAATTGCGTTCCCTAATCTATGCCGCAATGGCAGGGGGCGGCATGTCTGTTCTGGAAGAAAAGCTCGCTGGACTCGCGGGCATTGCCTTGGAAAGCTGTACGAACTCGGTTGCGCTTCCAAGACCCGGTATTGATGATTGGCAATATCCAAATCCTCTTCCCAGTCTGGAACAGGCCTGTTCCAGACTGGTAGACCAAGCGCTGCGGACGGCGAACGGCAACCAGGCCAAAGCCGCGGCAATGCTCGGCATATCAAGACAAGCCCTGAACAAGCGAATCAGAAAGATCGCCTCATCCCGCTGACTTTCTCCGGTACCTCCTCACCTGACCCAGGTGCGGCTGATGCTCGCATCAAAATCTGCCCATCACCATTTACAGATTGTCAACCAAAGCTGACATCACGCCCTTGGCGTCAACTTTGGTTTCACGTCGTTCCGTTGTCAGGACAATGAAGATTCCTCATTGAGTCCCGCGCAACCATCGTTGACGCCAGTATTGGAACAAAGTTTTCGATCCTCAAAAAAAAACCATAAATTCAAGACTTGAATCAACAGCAGACATGGCATGCCCCCTGCACATGCAGCTTCATGCATAAAGACACGATTCTTGTTGTTGATGACGAGCCCAGATTTCGATTTTCCATAAAGTTCATCTTGAGCGGTCATGGATTCAATGTGCTGGAGGCAAATAACGGCGCAGATGCATTGGATATCCTGACTCACACAAGCAGCAACCATAAAAGAATCGATGTTCTTGTCACCGACATCAAAATGCCCCGCATGGATGGAATTGAATTAATCAAAATTATCACGAAACATCCAATTGATTACGGGATCATCGTCATGACGGCTTATGGCGAAAGCGAAACGATTTTGCGTCTGAAGGAAATAGATGTTCGCAATGTGATTCACAAGCCATTTGAAGCTCATCATTTGATTGCCTTGATCAACGCGACATTGCGAGGAAAGCCATGAAACAATGACGAGCGGATTCCCCAGCGAAGAGAGTAATGTGTTTCACAATGGTTAACTGTATCATACTGAGTTAACATAAGGAGATAATATGAAAAACATTCCCATCGGAATGAAGTTGATCGGCGGCTTTCTCACCCTGCTTGCCCTGGTCTGCGCCGGCTTGGGCTTTATCGCCTATGACCGGGCTTCGAAGGCGGCGCTCAGTCAGGTCCAGGAGAACATCCCCTTGATGGCCGAGGATGGGGCGAGGCTTGTAAGGAGCCGGCTTGATTCGTACCTTCAGGCCATGGAAGGGATCGCGAACAGGGAAGTCATCCGATCCATGGTCTGGGCGGAACAGCGACAGGCGCTTGAAAGAGAAACAGCCCGACTGGGCTATCTGGGCATGGGCATCATCGGTTCTGACGGACAAGTCAGATACCCTGACGGCACCACCGCTTCCCTGGCCGACCGCGACTATTTCAAGCAAGCCATGGCCGGGAAGTCCGTCTTCTCAGACGTGATCATCAGCCGCGTCACCAACCAGCCGGTCATGATCATCGCCACACCGATCAAGAATGACCGCGGGACCGTTTTGGGCGTGCTGATGGCCAGACTCGACGCTACATTGCTCAGTGAAATCACGGACAACATCAAGTACGGAAACACCGGCTATTCCTATATCATCGACAGCAAGGGCGCCCTGATCGCCCACGGCAACCGGCAGTTCGTTCTGGATCAGCGCAATTTCATCGAAGAGGCCAGGACGGATTCGCAGTACGCCCAGTTGGCGGCCATGTTCCAACGCATGACCCGCGGCGAGTCCGGGTTCGACGAATACCCTTTCATGGGATCGGATCGTTTTTTCGGATACGCACCCATTGCGAATACCGGCTGGTCCATTGCCGTGGGAGCCATGAAAGACGATGTATTTGAACAGATCTATGCGTTGCGCTGGGCCATCGGCATTGCTTCTCTGGTATTTTTCGGGTTGGGCATCGTGATTGCCCTTCTCGTCAGTCGGACTATCACCTCGCCGATCAACCGGCTGATGAATTATGCTGAATCCGTGGCGGCTGGCGATCTGCAGGCCAAATCAGGAATTGACCAGAAAGACGAAATCGGCAAGCTGAACATGAGCATTCAGAGCATGGTTCAGTCCTTGATTGAAAAAATGAAAGAGGCCGATCATCAATCGGAACTTGCCCGCCAGGAGACCCAAAAGGCGCAGATCGCCACGCAGGAAGCCGAGGAAGCACGGCGTCAAGCTGAAATGGCCAAGCGTGAAGGCATGCTCCAGGCCGCATCGAGCATCGAAGGCGTTGTCGAGAGAATGACCTCTGCATCTGAGGAATTGTCCGCCCAGGTGGAGGAGGCCAGCAGGGGAGCGGAAGAGCAGAAAAACCGCGCTGGAGAGACGGCCACGGCCATGGAAGAGATGAACGCCACAGTGCTGGAAGTGGCCAAGAACGCTTCCCATGCCGCGGAAGGATCGGACAAGGCGAGGGTGAAAGCCCAGGATGGATCGCAGATCGTTACTGAAGTGGTCACGGCCATTAATCAAGTGGAAACCCAGACCAAAACCATGAAAAGCTCCTTGAGCCAACTGGGCCAGCAGGCCGAGCAGATCGGCAAGATCATGAACGTGATCGAGGATATTGCTGATCAGACCAATCTTTTAGCCCTGAATGCGGCCATTGAAGCCGCCAGAGCCGGCGACGCGGGACGCGGGTTCGCCGTGGTGGCCGACGAAGTGCGCAAACTGGCCGAAAAGACCATGAACGCCACAAAGGAAGTGGGCGACGCCATCTCGGCTATTCAGGAGGGAACACGCAACAATATTCAAGGCATGGAACAGGCTGCCACCGCCGTCGGAGTGGCCACCAAGCTGGCCCACAAGTCTGGCGAAGCCCTGCTGGAGATCGTATCTCTGGTCGAGGAAGCAGCAGACCAGGTCCGGTCCATTGCCACGGCAGCCGAGGAACAATCCTCCGCCAGCGAGGAGATCAACCGCAGCGTGGAGGACATCAATCGGATATCCACGGAGACCAGTGAAGTTATGGATCAGTCAGCCCAGGCCATTTCCGAATTGGCTCAGCAGTCCGTGGAACTGCAGAATCTGGTGCAGCAGCTCAAGCAGAGTTAAAAAACTGGCCATATACATAAAACAAAAGCCCTCACGTGAGGGCTTTTGTTTTATGACCGAAAGAAGGATTTATATTTACTGAATGGAAGCATTCCCTTCCGCATTATTCGCCTGAACGACGTCCAGCAGTTCGATCTCAAAGACCAGGGTGGAGTTGGGTTGGATGATCGGACCGGCCTGTTGCTGCCCGTAGGCCATGTCCGGGGGGATGACGACTTCCCACTTTGAACCCTGGGGCATCATTTGCAGAATTTCGGTCCATCCGGGGATGACACCTTGCAGGGGAAAGGTGGCCGGCTCGCCGCGTTCCACCGAACTGTCGAAAACAGTTCCATCCACGAGAGTGCCTGTGTAATGCACTGTGACGATATCCTCGGCAGTGGGAGTTTCCCCGTCACCTTCGGTGATGACCCGGTACAAAATGCCGCTCTCCGTGGCTTGAACTCCTTCCTGCTCCTGGAACTCTTCCATGAACGCACGGCCTTCTTCGAGATTTTCGGATGACTGCCGCTGAATCATTTCCATCTGGCGCTGCATCAATTCCTGCTGCAGGACCATCAGCACCTCCTGCTGCTCCGCCTGGGTCATCAGCGGTTCGCCGCCCAGCCCCAATCCGTCGCGCAGGCCCTGTGCCAGTGCATCAGCGTCTACATCCAGGTCGCCTTGGGAAATATTCGTCCCGATATCCAGTCCGATGGCGTAACTCGTCTTCTGGACCGGAGTGTCCAGCTGTTGAACTGTCCGCGGCCCATTGCCGGCCTGCGGCGCCGATGCCGGCTGCTGGCCGCAGCCCAGGATCACCAGGCTCAGGCCGATGCTCAAACATGACGCGATGGTCATTGTGCGGAAACTCATAAGAACTCCTTATCCATGTGAGAAGGTTGACGTAAAATTTCATCATAGGGCACGAAAAAAAGGTTGTCCATGTACGGGAACATGTTGGGACGACCTGATCTGGCCAATAATTTTCGATTTCATCTCTGATTTGCAGCAGTTCCTGCCTCGCAAGCGTATAAAATTGTATCAACGAGTGTCAGCTTGCCATCCGACAATGCCTCAAAGCATCTATTCCGCTCGATGCGCACACTTTGTTCAGCCGACTTGAGATGACCAACTTCTCAAAAATACGACAATTATTGCAATAAACTACGGCTTTCCTTGAAATTTCAATTGACACACTTGTTTTTTTCATGGCAATAGCTCTTTTGGTCCATGAAGTGTCTTGAATATGGTAACGGCCCTTGCCCAAGACCGAATGCCTCGGCGAACTCTTTCGGACGCATCCGTTTCCGGTGAATCCGCACAAGACCTGATCTCGTCGGAAAAGATTTAAAATGGCCATGCAGTATTTTGTTTTTTATTGAACACCAATAACAACATCAACGTGGAGGAAATCAATGAGTGCAAAAAGTTGGATGAAGACCGTCACGGCCGCCTGCTTGCTGGTACTTGTTTGTTCCCCGGCTTGGGCGCAAAAGATCAAGATTGCCGTGGCCGCCCCCTTGACCGGCCCTGCTGCTTCGTATGGAGAAAACATCAAATCCGGCGTGGAGACCAAGGTCGAGGAAATCAACGCCGCCGGCGGCATCAATGGAACGATGGTCGAGGTGGCCTACTTCGATGAACTGTGCGAACCTCGTGAAGCTGCTGTTGTCGCTCCCCGCATTGTCGGCGACAGAGACATCGTCGGCGTAGTCGGCCATGTCTGCTCCTCCGCTCACTTGGCCGCGCTGCCCACGTACGTGCGCATGGGCATGCCCGTTATTTCCCCCACCGCCACCAATGTGACCATCAGCCAACAGAACAAGGACAACCAGGGCCGGGTCTGGTCCTTCCGCAACGTGTACCTGGACGATTACCAGGGAAAGTTTTTGGCCAATTATGTCAAGGATGTTCTTGGTCTTGAAAAGATCGCCGTGTTCTATGAAAACAACGACTACGGCATCGGCCTGAAGAACGCCTTCGTAACTGAGGCCAAAAATATCGGCTTGACCGTGGTCGGCGAGGAAGGATACGTAAAAGGCGCCACCGACTTCACTCCTCAACTGACCAGCCTGCGTCGCCATACTCCCGACGGACTGTTCATCTCCGGTTACTACAACGAAGGAGCCCTGATCGCCGCACAGGCCGCCAATTTGGGCATGGACGTTATCAAGTTCGGTGCTGACGGACTGGACAACGTAGACTACATCAACCTGGGCGGTGCAGCCGCGAACAACACCTACATGACGGTTCCCTTCCTGGCCGACGCCGCCCCGGAGCAGGCCCAGGACTTCATCAAGAAGTTCGAGGAAAAGTATCAGCGCGATCTGGACTGGATGAGCGCCAACGCCTATGACGCCGCCGGCAAATTCGCCGCAGCGGTGGCCGCCGTCGGTACGGACCGGACCGCGATCCGCGACTTCCTGGCCGGAATTAACTCCGAAGAGAATGCATATATCGGCATCACCGGAGCAACATACTTTAACGAAATCGGTGATCCCGAGAAAAGCGCTTTCGTAAAGATGGTCAAGGACGGCCAGTTCGTCGCCGCCCCGAAGCAGATGCAATAAGCTTTTCCTCCGTTATCACACCGAAACAGGCTGGGCCGCTCCCAGCCTGTTTCGGTTTCATGCAGTCCCCCTCACTTCCCGGCAGGAGATCCCCCCTTTGCTTGAACAACAACTCATCAACGGTTTGACCCTGGGCCTGATTTATGCCCTGATCGCCGTGGGCTATACCATGGTCTACGGCGTCATCCAGCTCATCAATTTCGCCCACGGTGAAATCTACATGCTCGGGGCCTTTTTTTGCGTGACCTTCATTACCATGGTCGGGCTGCCATTTTACGTGGCTATTTTGATGGCCGTGATCTGCTGCATGCTGTGCGGCATCCTGCTCGATATCATCGCCTATCGCCCCCTGCGCAAAGCCCCGCGTCTGGCCGCCCTGATCACGGCCATCGGCATGTCCATTTTTCTCCAGAACGTTGCCCTGATCATCTGGGGCAGCCGTTCCAGGCCCTTTCCCCAAATGGCCGTCCCCGATTATCTTAAAGAAAAAGCCTTGGTCATGGGCGACATCAGTCTGACATGGCTCCAGCTTTTCATTTTCGCCGTGGCCATCGTGATGATGATCGGCCTGTATCTGACCATCAACAAAACCCGCATCGGCACGGCCATGCGCGCCCTTGCCCAAAACAAGACCGCAGCGTCGTTGATGGGCATCAACGTTAATTACGTGATCTCCTTCACCTTCGCCCTTGGTTCGGCCATGGGAGCGGTGGCCGGAATCCTGGTTGCCGTGTACTACAACACACTTTATCCCACCATGGGCTACACCGCCGGGGTCAAGGCCTTTGCCGCGGCCGTGCTCGGTGGAATCGGTTCGGTGCCCGGCGCCATGATCGGCGGCGTGGTCCTCGGAGTGGCCGAAGCACTCGGCGCGGGCTATGTGTCCTCGCTCTACCGCGACGGCGTGGCCTATGCCGTGATGATCGCGGTGATCATCTTCCGTCCATCCGGAATCCTGGGACGCTCGGTGGTGGACAAGGCTTGACGTAATATGGGTATTTAAAAGCTCAGATTTGAAACTTGAAATTGAACAACAGGCGTCCCCTGCTGAAATCAGATAAACGCTCTCTAATCGGAACCAAAACGTGAATATCGGAAAATCACTTACCCTGCTGATCATCGCCGCGGTGTTGACCTATCCCCTGGTCCCGCAATCCAGCGACTACATCATCCATGTCATGACCCTGGCCATGGTCTACATGATTCTGGCCATGGGCCTGAACATCGTCCCGGGTTTTTGCGGTCTCCTGGACCTTGGCTATGTCGGCTTTTACGGCATTGGCGCTTATACCGCCGGACTTTTGACCATCCATTACGACCTTTCCTTCTGGGTCATCGTTCCCTTGGCCGCCCTCAACGGAGCCTTGTGGGGAGCCCTCCTCGGTGCTCCGACCTTGCGTTTGACCGGAGACTATTTCGCCATCGTCACTTTCGGATTTTCGGAGCTGGTTGTGCTCTTCCTGACCAATGAGATTTGGCTGACCCGAGGGCCATTGGGCCTGCCGGGTATCCAGCCCATCACCGTGAACCTGACCTGGCTGAACGAGGCCTGGTACTTTCAATTCTACGACAAGACCCCCAATTTCTACGTCGCGGCCCTGCTGGTCGGCCTCGTGTTCTTCATCATGCGCCGAATGGAGGATTCCCGCCTGGGCCGCGCCTGGTACGCCATTCGTGAAGACCCCCTGGCCGCGGCCAGCTGCGGGGTGAACATCCTTAACTACAAGGTCATCGCCTTTGCCATTTCCGCGGCCATCGGCGCGGTGGGCGGCTGTTTCTACGCCCGCTGGTCCATGTTCCTCTCACCGGACATGTTCAAATTCTGGGAGTCCTTCCTGGTGTTGTGCATGGTGGTGCTCGGCGGTCTGGGGAACATCAAGGGCGCCCTGATCGGCGCGGTGATCCTGGTCTGCCTGGGCGAGGTGCTGCGGGAAGTGCTGACATCATTCGGTCTCCCCCCGGAAACCCGGTTCATGGCCTACGGGCTGATCATGGTCCTGATCATGCGCTTCAAACCCGCGGGCTTTTTTCCGGCTATTGCTTCCAGCGGACGTTCCAATCCGCTGCTGCTGGATCTCCAGAAACGATATGTAAAACGCTCCGCGGTCAAGGAAGATCCCCGTGACTCCGTTGCTTAAGATCGACTCCATCACGAAACGCTTCGGCGGCATCATGGCCCTGGCCGACGTCTCCTTCAATGTTATCGAAGGAGAGATTCTCGGCCTGATCGGACCAAATGGAGCCGGGAAAACAACCATGTTCAACTGCATTGCAGGGGTTTACAAGCCCACGAGCGGGGATATTGTCTTTACAAAAGGCGATACGTCCCGACGCATCAACGGCTTCAAGCCCGAAAAAATGACTGAAATGGGAATTTCCCGGACTTTTCAGAACATCCGCCTGTTCAATGCCCTGACCGTCCTGGACAATGTTCGGATCGCCCGGCATTGCCGAACGAAATCCAACTTCTTCCGATCGGTGTTGCGCACACGATTCCAGAAAGACGAGGAAAGAGCCATCGTTGAAGACTCCATGTATTGGCTGGATTTCGTCGGCCTGGGACACCATGCTCTGGCCGATGCCAACAGCCTTTCCTACGGCGATCAGCGCCGTCTGGAAATTGCCCGCTCCCTGGCCACGGAACCGAAGCTGCTGCTGCTGGATGAACCGGCCGCGGGCATGAACCCCAAGGAAACCAGAATGCTCGTGGACCTGATTTATGCCATTCTGGATAAGGGAGTCTCGGTTATGCTCATCGAGCACGACATGAAGCTGGTGATGAGCATCTGCAAGCGACTGGTCGTGCTGGATCATGGTACATTGATCGCCGAAGGCGGTCCCAAGGATATCCGCGAGAATCCCCAGGTCATCGAGGCCTATCTCGGAAGGGGAGCCGCCCATGCTTGAGTTGCGCGACGTACAAGCCTATTATGGCAATATCCAGGCTCTCAAGGGAATCACCTTGAGCGTACAGGCTGGCGAGATCGTCACCCTGGTCGGATCCAACGGCGCTGGAAAATCCACGACGCTGATGACCATCTCTTCGGTGGTCGGAGTGCGGTCCGGGAGCATAACCTTCCAAGGCAGGGACATCACCAAGACAGCCACGGACAAGGTCGTGGCCATGGGCATTACCCAGGTGCCCGAGGGCAGAATGATTTTTCCGGCCCTGACGGTCCTGGAAAATCTGCGCATGGGCGGCTATCTGCGCAGGGACAAGAACGGTCTGAAGGAGGACGAGGAAAAAGCCTTCACGCTCTTTCCCATTCTCAAGGAGCGCCGCAAGCAGTACGGAGGAACCCTGTCCGGCGGCGAACAGCAGATGCTGGCCATTGCCAGAGCCCTGATGGCCCGGCCAAAGCTGCTGCTCCTGGATGAACCGTCCCTGGGTCTGGCGCCGATCATTGTGGAGAACATCTTCGACGTCATTGTCCAGATCAACAAGGAAGGCACCACGGTGCTCCTGGTGGAACAAAACGCCCAGATGGCCCTGCAAATCGCGCATCGCGGCTACGTTCTGGAAACCGGCATGGTCACCATGTCCGGAAAAGCCTCCGACCTCCTGGCCGATCCCAAAGTCCAGGCCGCTTATCTTGGAATGGATTGATCGCGTATGGCCTTTTTCAGCAACATCGTCCTCGTCAACGGAAATCAACACGAACTGCACATGATCGACTTCGGTGTCGGCGTGTCCACCGGTTCTACGTATGAAGTTAAACGGTTGGATTCTGACTATTTTAAGGAAAACTAGATTTCTACTCTACAAGGATATTTCATGAATCATGATTCAGATATTCCATTCGGTTTGACCTTCGACGATGTCCTTCTAGTTCCCAACTATTCGGAAATTCTGCCGGACAAGGCGGATGTGCGCACCCGGATCACTCCGGAAATCGAGCTGAACATCCCGCTGGTCAGCGCGGCCATGGACACGGTCACGGATGCCCGGATGGCCATTTCCATGGCCAGGGCCGGGGGTATGGGCATCATCCACAAGAACATGCCCATTGAGCGGCAGAAGCTTGAGGTGGAAAAGGTCAAGAAATCCGAGAGCGGTATGATCATTGATCCGGTGACCATCCATCCCGACGACAGCGTGGCCAAGGTTCTGGAAATGATGTCCGAATACCGCATTTCGGGATTACCTGTGGTGGAAAACGATCACCTCGTGGGCATCGTAACCAACCGCGACGTGCGATTTGTCACGGACATGCAGTCCAAAGCCCGGGAGATCATGACCAGCGAGAACCTGATCACCGTTCCCGTTGGCACAACCCTGGAGCAGGCCAAGGATCTGCTGCACCAGAACAGAATCGAAAAACTGCTGGTGGTGGATCACAACCAAAAACTGCGCGGACTGATCACCATCAAGGACATCGAAAAGGTCAAGAAATACCCTAACTCCTGCAAGGATTCCGTGGGCCGGTTACGCGTGGGATGCGCCGTGGGCGTGGGCGTGGACGGCGAGGCCAGGGTAGAGGCATTGATGCAGTCCGGCGCCGACCTGTTCGTTGTGGACTCAGCCCATGGCCATACCAGAAACATCCTGGACGCCGTGCGGGCGATCAAGGGCAGTTTTCCCCATTGCCAGCTCGTGGCAGGCAACGTGGCCACCTATGAGGGCGCCCGGGATCTGATCCGAGCCGGGGCGGACGCAGTCAAGGTGGGCATCGGACCGGGTTCCATCTGCACCACCCGGATCGTAGCCGGAGTCGGCGTGCCGCAGGTCACGGCCATTATGGAAGCGGTTCGGGCTTGTCGTGAGGCGGATAAATGCCTTGTCGCCGACGGCGGAATCAAGTTTTCCGGCGACGTGGTCAAGGCCATTGCCGCCGGCGGCGACTGCGTAATGATCGGCAGCCTGTTCGCCGGGACAGAAGAAAGCCCCGGCGAAACTATTCTCTACCAGGGCCGTTCCTATAAGATATACCGGGGAATGGGCTCCATCGACGCCATGCGAGAAGGCAGTTGCGACCGTTACTTCCAGGAAAAGTCTTCCAAGCTGGTACCTGAGGGCATAGTAGGCCGTGTGCCTTACAAAGGACCCGTCACCGAGAGCATCTACCAACTGGTGGGTGGTCTGCGTTCCGGCATGGGCTATCTTGGTTGCGCGGACTTGAAAGCCCTGCAGACCAATTCAAGATTCGTACGCATATCCCCGGCCGGTCTGCGGGAAAGCCACGTGCACGACGTGATCATCACCAAGGAAGCCCCCAACTACCGTGTGGAGAATTTTTCATAATGGAAACAGATAAAGTCATCATCCTCGATTACGGCTCTCAGTATACGCAACTTATCGCCCGCAGGATCCGCGAAGCCGGCGTCTACTCCGAAATACATCCCTGCACCATTACCTCCGAAGAACTCAAGGCTCTGAAACCGCAAGCCCTGATCCTCTCCGGCGGTCCGGCCAGCGTGACCAACCATGAAGCTCCGGCTCTGGACCCCCAAGTTCTGGACTGGGGGCTGCCCATCCTGGGGATCTGCTACGGCATGCAGCTGCTGGCTCACATCTGCGGTGGCGAAGTGGTACCGGCGCAGGACAGGGAGTACGGACGCGCCGAACTGTTCATCACCGAAGACTGTGCTCTGTGGGAGGGCTTGGTTGTCAAGGAAGGGATCAAGGTCTGGATGTCCCATGGAGACAAGGTTCTCGCTCCGCCTCCGGGCTTCATCGTCCTGGCCAGGACCAACCGGGTGGATGTCGCGGCCATGGCCGATCCTGCCCGAAAAATCTACGCCCTGCAGTTTCATCCCGAGGTGGCCCATACCGAGGACGGAGATCAGATCCTGCGCAATTTCCTGTTCCGGATCGCCGATCTCAATCCGAACTGGAACATGTCGTCCTTTCTGGAAGAACACCTGGCCAGGCTGCGCGAGGAAATCGGCGAAAACGAGCAAGTCATTTGCGCCCTCAGCGGCGGCGTCGATTCCACCGTGGTCGCGGTGATGCTGCATAAGGCCATCGGTCACCGACTGCACTGCGTCCTTGTGGACAACGGACTGTTGCGCCTGGGGGAAGGCGAGGAAATCGTGGCCTACCTGCGCCAGCATTTCGATCTGAACCTGCATTTTGTTCAGGCCCAGGATCTGTTTTTGTCCCGTCTCAAGGGCGTCGAGGATCCGGAAAAGAAACGCAAGATCATCGGGCACACCTTCATCGAGGTTTTCGAACAGGAAGCCAAGGCCCTCACCGGAATCAAATACCTGGCCCAGGGCACCCTTTATCCGGATGTCATAGAAAGCATCTCCTTCAAGGGTCCGTCCGCGGTCATCAAGAGCCACCACAACGTGGGCGGACTGCCCGAAAAGATGGATCTGGCCCTCATCGAGCCGCTTCGGGAGCTGTTCAAGGACGAAGTTCGCAAGGTGGCGGTGGAACTGGGCCTGCCGGACTTCATTGTCTGGCGCCATCCCTTCCCCGGACCAGCACTGGCCATCCGCATTCTGGGAGAGGTGACCCAGGAACGGCTGAACATCCTGCAGCAGGCGGACAAGATCGTGCACAACGAACTGATGGCCTCCGGCTGGTACTACAAGGTCTGGCAGGGATTCGCCGTGCTGCTGCCCCTGAAGACCGTGGGCGTGATGGGCGACGAGCGGACCTATGAACACGTCATCGCCCTGCGCATCGTGGACAGCATCGACGCCATGACCGCGGACTGGACCAGAGTACCTTCGGAAATCCTGGCCCTGATCTCCAATCGGATCATCAATGAAGTCAAAGGGGTGAACCGGGTGGTTCTGGACATTTCCTCCAAGCCGCCCAGCACCATCGAGTGGGAATAGGCTTGCATCCCAATCCCCGCGCATTCGAAATTCTTTTACACAATAGGACATATTGTTGATTGTTAGGACGGCATCATGTTCGGTATCGGTACAACGGAACTCATAATTATCCTGCTCGTGGCGCTGGTGGTTCTCGGACCGGCCAAACTGCCCGGCATCGCCCGCTCTCTTGGAAAAGCTCTGGGAGAATTCCGGCGCGTGACCACGGACGTTCAGCGCACCTTGAACCTGGAAGCAGCCAGGATCGAAGAGGATGAGCGCGAAAAAACCAAGAAGGCTTCTCCCAAGGAAACGGAAGAGCCCAAGCCGGCTGCGGCCAAGGCGCAGACGGATGCCTGCGTCCCGCCGCCTCAGTGCGTTGATCCTAGCCCCACTCACACTCGGGTGACTGACAAAGCGGACCCGACACCCGAGATCAAGCCAACTTCCGAAGCGCCAGCATCTCCCGTCGAACCTTCCATCCAGAAATCTCCCGCCCAGGCCCCCCTAGGCGCTAACGCCCCGAAAACGGCGGTTCCCGAAGACGCGGTCGCCAAGGATGAACAGAACCAGCCGAGCACAAAGGACCAGGCATGAGCGAAACTTCCCAGCAACAGGAGCAACCCGGGGAGTTGAAGGAAATGACGCTTATGGACCATCTGGGGGAACTGCGCACCCGGCTGGTTCGTTCGGCAATTGCCGCCTTGGTGGGCTTTCTGATCTGTTACGCCTTTTCCAAGCAACTCTTTGAATTAATGATGAAGCCGCTGCTCGAAGTCATGCCTCCGGACAGCAGCCTGATCTTCACGGCCCTGCCGGAGGCCTTTTTCACCTATGTAAAAGTCGCTTTCGTGGCCGGCCTGTTTTTGGTCAGCCCGTATATTTTTTATCAGATCTGGAAATTCATTGCTCCGGGTTTGTACGAGAGCGAACGCAAGTACATGATTCCAATCGCAGCGGTATCTGCTCTGTTTTTCGTCTCCGGAGCATTGTTCGGCTACTTCATCGTCTTTCCCTTCGGCTTTGAATTCTTCATGGGCTATGCCGACGAGATGATCAGGCCTATGCCGAGCCTGCGGGAATATTTCAGCTTTTCACTAAAACTGCTGCTGGCGTTCGGTTTTATATTCGAACTGCCCCTGTTCATCTTTTTTCTGGCCAGAATGGGCCTGGTCACTGCCGCTTCCTTGCGGAAGAAACGCAAGTACGCAATACTATTTGCTTTTGTTATAGCAGCGATCCTGACACCGCCGGACGGCATCACCCAGATCCTGATGTCCGGTCCGCTGATCATCCTCTATGAGTTCAGCATTTTCGTAGCCCTGTTTTTCGGCAAAAAACCCAAGGTCGCCCCGGAGGCTCAGGCATGAGCGTGCCCACGGGTTCAGTACGGAGCATGACGGGTTTCGGTTCAAGCCGCCTCCAGAATGAGGACGGAGTGCAATCCTGGGAAATCCGGACCATCAACTCCCGTTATCTGGAGATCAAATGGCGCATTCCGGGCTATTGCCGCCGCCTGGAAAACGGCTGGGAAAAAATCGTTCGCAGCTATCTCACACGGGGGCGGGTGGACATCAGTCTCGACGTCCGCCTCACCCAGCCCGACGCGGTCTGCCCGACCCTGGACATAACCCAGGCCAGGGGCATGCTGAACCAGATGCAGGAATTGGCAAAGCTGACCGACCTCCCATTTCAACCCGATCTCAACCAGCTCTTCCTGCATTCCGGGTTGTGGCGCGACCCCTCCGGCGATCTTTCCGAGAGACTGGTCGATTATATGAGTCAGGGACTGCACGCGGCTTTGAAAGATGTTCAACAGGCCCGTCTCCGCGAGGGTCAAACATTGAGCCGGGATATTCTATCACGCCTGGAACGAATGACCGATATCCTGGTCAAGATTCGTTCCCGGACCGCGGGACTCGTTCCGAAACGGATGGAACTCCTGCATGAGCGTATTGATGCTTTGATTCAGTCCTACAACGCTCACCGGGATGCAGGGCCTTTGGTCCTGGACGAACCACGAATGCTCCAGGAGCTTGCCCTCCTTTCAGACCGGCTGGACGTGAGCGAGGAACTCACCCGCCTGGCCATGCACCTGGAAGAGGCCCGGCGCATTCTGAACCATGTCGCCGATTCCGGCAGGCGGTTGGACTTTTTGTTTCAGGAATGTCTGCGGGAAATCTCCACCTGCGGCAACAAAACCCAGGATGCCGAAATCAGCCGCGATGTCGTGGCCTTCAAGGCCGAATTGGAAAAGTGTCGGGAACAGATTCAAAACCTTGAGTAATTGCCTCCGGGTATCGTCAGTACGCCAGAATCGTCATACAAAAGGTTCGAACAGGAATTTCATCATGTCCAAAACGAGTTTGTTGAACATTGGTTACGGCAACTTTGTGGTCAGTTCCAGGATCATCACCATCGTCAACCCTACTTCTTCCCCCATGCGCCGCCTTCGGGAAGAAGCCAAAACGGACAAGCGTCTCATCGACGCGACCCAGGGGCGCAAAACCCGGTCCATCGTCATCACGGATTCCAATCACGTCATTTTGTCCGCCATCCAGGCCGAAACCATCGGTCAACGTTATTCCCTACGCGACGAGAATGTGGACGAGGAGAAGTAGCATGTCCTCTGCACGGTCGGGACTGCTTCTGGTCATCAGCGCCCCCTCGGGTACGGGAAAAAGCACGCTGATCAAGCGGTTGCGCCAGGAATTTCCCCGGCTGGCCTTCTCTGTTTCCTATACTACCCGCCCTCCGCGGCCGGGAGAAGAAAACGGGCGGGACTATCATTTCGTTTCCAAAGAGCAATTTCACCAGCTGCAGGTCGACGGCAGCCTGGCCGAATGGGCTGAGGTTCATGGCAATCTCTATGGAACGTCGCAGCCAGCCGTCCAGGAAATGCTGAATAAGGGCAGCGACGTGCTTTTTGATATTGACGTCCAGGGGGCCCGTCAGTTGCGACAAGCCTTTGACTACGGCTCTTTCATCTTCCTTTTTCCGCCGTCCCGACAGGTTCTCGAGCAGCGTTTGCGCGGGCGCGGGACGGAAGACTCCCGGTCCCTGAATCAAAGACTGGCCAATGCGCGCCGAGAACTGGAGCAAGCGGAACTTTTCGACACCTGGATCATCAACGACGACCTGGAACAGGCATACCGGGATCTGCGCAGCGTCTATCTGGCCGAAGGCCTCCGCAGTCGATACAACGGCGAATTGATGGCGCACATTCTGTCAACCTGGACGGAAAGCAAGCTTGGGAGTTCAAGCGATGGCTGAACTGATTGTTGCCCTGGATACGCCGGATCTGGACTCCGCGCTGGAACTCGTGGATCAGCTTCGACCTCGCGTGCAATGGTTCAAGATCGGTCTGGAACTGTTTTCCGCGCATGGCCCGCGGGCCGTGGAAGTCTTGCGGGAAAGAGAATGCAAAATCTTTCTGGATCTGAAATACCTCGATATTCCGAACACAGTCCGCTCCGCCACCCGGATTGCCTCCGGTCTGGGCGTGAACATGCTCACCGTGCACCTGTCTGGGGGCCAACGAATGATTCAAGCCGCCTTGGACGGGTGCCTGGAAGGATCGACATCTTCTCAACTCGTTCCCATGGTTTTAGGCGTGACCATGCTCACCAGTCTGGATCAGCCGGATGTCGCCTGGATGGACAACAACCGGACTCCTTCGGAACTCGCCGAAATTCTTGCAGAGCAGGGACGAACGTGGGGCATTCAGGGCGTGGTCTGCTCGGTTTTGGAGGCATCACGAATCAAAAAGCTTTGGCCCTCCTGCCTGTGCATCACGCCAGGCATCCGTAACCATAACACCTCAACCTCCTCGCCTCCTGATGATCAGTCCCGCATCGCCACTCCCGCGACGGCGGTGGCGGCAGGAGCAGATTTTCTGGTCGTCGGTCGTCCCATCACCAAAGCGGTTAATCCGGCGCAGTCCGCGGCGGATATGTTGGTCTCCATAGCAAAAGGATAAGGAGCCATACCCATGACGAAAACATCGGCAATCCCGGAAGATAAAAAAAACATCGTCAAAGACCGCATCAAGGGAGTATTTTCCACGCAAGTATTGACCAAAGTCGGTACGGGCACGACATTGCGCAAAACCATCCAGAAAAGTTATTGGTTTGCAAATGAACTTGAGGATGGAGCGATTGAAGTCCAACCGCTGAACGTAAATTATGTGCCTTCGGGACCGAAGAACACGTTGGGCAAAGATGAATTCCTGGATAAATTTTCTCCGGAACCGGAATTTTACACCGTTACGGTCATGCCGAAGATACGTGAAATGGAAAAGTCCGTTGCCCGCGGCGATCGGCACCGTAAACGCGGGGAATCGTTCAGCGCGGAATTCGAATACAACAATGCCGTTAAAGTGGACGAAGAAAACGTTCGCGCCAACTTCGGGCTGGGATTGACCTATTTGGAGCGAGGAGAAAAGGACAAAGCACAGGATATCTTTGACCGCCTGGTCAAGATCCAGGCGGCATACGAGCCTGAACACAAGCACCTGTTCAACGATTTCGGCATCAGTCTGCGTAAAAACAAGATGATCGACCAGGCAATTGTCTACTACGATCAGGCTCTGAGCCTCTCCCAGAATGATGAAAACCTCTACTACAATATTGCCCGAGTCTACCTGGAAAGCCAGAACATACCCAAGACCATCGAGATGCTTAAAAAAGCCCTCGAAATCAATCCGGAAATGCCTGAAGCCACCAAGTTCTTGGATTTTCTGAAAAACAAGGGTCTTGTGTCTCAAGACAGTTAATTCTCTTCGACTTTCATCACCCTGAAAATCGCTTAATGTGCTGGCACTATTTCGTCTGGCTTTATTAAGTTGATTACGTCATCCGAGTAACGGCTGATCCTGGGATTTTCTTCAGAAAGTTAATCCCAAGAGCAATTTTCCGATTAAAGATCACGTGCCGTGAGAAAGCACGTTCCACTCAATCTCAATCCAAAACCTCCTTTTTGGGTGATCAAGTATCACTTCGACTTCATTTTATTTCTATATGAATAATTTGCCTCATTTTTCTGATAAGTCATGGAAATTTCGCTCCACATTGCCTGGGGATGAACAAGTGCGCGTATTATCCGGCGAGCTGGACGTTTCTCCTCTCGTAGTGCGTCTGCTCTGGACCCGGGGACTTCGTTCCACAACGGAAATGGATCTCTTTCTTTCTCCCCGGATTCGGGATCTGGCGCATCCTGACCAATGGCACGGTTTGACAAATGCCGCCAAAACCATTTCCCAGGCCTTGGCATCCGGACAAAAGCCGGTCGTCTGGGGGGACTACGACGTGGACGGCATAACCGGCACTGCTTTGCTGCTGCTTTTTTTTCGTGCCCGGGGCATTTTTTCGGAGCATTACATTCCGAGCCGCCAAACAGAGGGCTACGGATTGAATTGCTCCGGCATAGAAGCGTTGGCTTCCAGGGACATTAAACTGTTGATCACGGTGGACTGCGGCATCAGCCACATCAAGGAGGTGGTCAGGGCCAAGGAACTGGGCATGACGGTTGTCATTTCCGACCACCATCTGCCAGGACCGGAACTTCCTCCGGCAGACGCAATCATGAATCCCAAGATCGGAGAATGTCCATGTTCCACTCTGGCAGGAGTAGGCGTGGCGTTTTTTCTCGCCGCCGTCCTGAACAGGATGCTCCCCGGCGAGCATTTGGACATGCGTCAGTTTCTGGATCTTGTTGCTCTGGGCACTATTGCCGACATTGTCGAACTGACCGGGCAGAATCGTATCCTGGCCAAGAACGGACTGACTGTTCTCAAGGACGGGTTGCGTCCGGGAATTTTTGCGCTGAAGGAAGTCTGCGGATACAAGCCCAGCGCCGTATTGGACGAGGACCGGGTCGGCTTCGGCCTGGCGCCCCGGATTAATGCGGCTGGCAGGCTGGGGAAGGCGGAAACCGCGCTGCGTCTGCTGTTGACCGAGGATCTGAACGAGGCCAGGGAGCTGGCCAAGGAACTGGATGGATTCAACGTCGAGCGCCGGGGCATCGGCAGGGAAATCCAGGATGAAGCCCTGCGCATGGCCTTGGAACAGCAAGGTCGTTTCGGTCTGGTGCTCCATGCGCCTCACTGGCACGAGGGAGTGATCGGAATCATCGCTTCCAAAGTGGCCGAAACGCACTATCGGCCGACGATTATCCTTACGGACGACGAATCCGGGGCACTGAAGGGATCGGGTCGAAGCATTCCGGAGTTTTCCCTATATGACGGTCTTCAGGCCTGCGAACATCTTCTGTTGGGTTTTGGGGGACACAGCCAAGCCGCGGGCTTGCGCCTGCACAAGGAAAACCTGGATCTGTTCCGGGATGCATTCAACGCCGTAGTGGCCCGGAAGCTGAACAATACGCCGCCCAAGCCCACCCTGATCCTGGACGCTCCCCTGAGCTTCGGGGAAATTGATTACGACCTGCTCAAGGAGCTCGAACTGCTGGCCCCCTTCGGAGCGGACAACCCCAAGCCTCTGTTCATCTCCCCTCAGGTGGTGGTGCGTAAACGCAAACCCGTGGGTGTGGATCACGTATTCCTGGATCTGCGCGACGAAATCGCCGGTGTGACCATGCGTGCCAAGGCCTGGAACCAAGCCAAGGCCTTGCCGCAAAGCATCACCGGGAAAAGCGTGTATTTGGCATATACACCCAAATTCAACGAATTCAACGGCGTCACAAGCATTGAATTGGCGCTACAGGACTGGTCGCTGCAGGGATGAGACGTGTCTGACGGCATGCCCTAATGAATATTTACTACCATTTGAGTCATTACATCAGCCATCGTAATGCCGGCATGGACTACATTGTCGGACTGAAAAATCTTGGCTTGAATCTGGTTCATGACATTAATGATGCGGATGTGATCATTCTTCATGACGACCCGTTAAATTATTCCAATGTACTTCGTTTAGTTTCCAAATCCCGGTACCGAAAAATTATTGCCTACAGCGTATGGGAGACGGAAGACCTACCGCTACAATACCTTGAACCACTGAGACTGGTGGACGAAATCTGGACTTGCACACCGTTTTCCGCAACGGCTTTTCTGAAACATTTTGAGAAGGTGCGGGTGCTGGAACACGTCGTATCTCGTGTTGAGCCAAGCATTGATGATCTGATGCGAATCACGTCGAGAATCGGTCATCATGAAGATGGTTTTTATTTCTATTCCATTGTCGATTCGGTCAACCCGAGAAAAAACCTGCGTTCCCTGCTGGATGTCTTTGCCAAAAATTTTCATTCCCACAAGAACGTCCATCTCGTCGTCAAGCAATACCGGCACGCTGTTGATCTCGCCTCATTGCCGCAGGTCATCAGCATAGACAAAGATTTGAGTCCGGGCGAATTGTCGGCACTGCATAGGTTTTGTGACTGCTACATAAGTCTGCATCATGCGGAGGCGTGGGGTCTGACCATTTCCGATGCGATGTTTTTTGGAAATCCGGTCATTGCCACAGGATATTCCGGAAACATGCATTATATGAGTGAAGCGAATTCTTATCCAGTGAATCACTTCCTGGATCATGTCCATGAGGAGATGTGCCGGCGCATTCCCCTCTACAGGCCGGAAATGAAGTGGGCCTATCCTGATCTCCGGCATGCCGGTTACCTGATGAAAAAATTATCCCGCGACAAAAAAAATCCGAAACTGCGGAACGCGATCAAGGACATGTCAGCTTTCGGACTGACGGAAATTACACATAAAATGCGATCTCTCCTTGAGCTACCATGATCACTTGATGAGCGACATCAAGTGATCATGGCTGTCCAATTGGCGGCTACTTCAAGGCCGCCTCGCGTTCCAAAAGAGTGGGATGGGAGTAGTGGAAGGCGCTGTAAAGAGGGTGGGGTGTCAGGTTGGAGAGGTTTTTTTCGCTCAATTTGCGCAGGGAACTGATCATGGGCCTGGGACCTCCGACATGATCCCGAGCGAAGCGATCCGCCTGGTATTCATGAGTGCGTGAGAGACGGTTCATAAGCGGGGACAGCCAGAACGTAATAAATCCGGCAAGCAGAGCGAACAGCAGAAAAGCGGGAGCATAGCCGCTATCCGCAAAAGAAAAACCAAAAGCTTCGACAAACGCCGGAGTATTCAACAGCCACGCCAGTACGGCAAACGCCGCCAGTCCGAATACTGCCGAAAGAATCAGCATTTTCGGCACATGCCCTTTCTTGTAATGCCCGATCTCATGGGCCAGCACGGCTTCCAGCTCGTCCTCCGTGAGCTGTTCGATCAGAGTGTCGAACAGCACGATCCTGCGAAACCGCCCGAACCCGGTAAAAAAAGCATTGGAATGTCCTGAGCGCTTGCTGCCGTCCATGACCTGGATGGTCCTGGCCTTGAAACCGGTGCGTTCAGCCAGGTTCATCAATCGATCCCGGAGCTCTCCATCGGGCAATGGGGACAACTTGTTGAACCATGGCAGGATCAGCATGGGATAGAGTATCATCATCAGGAGCTGAAAAACGAAGAATACCGTAAAGGCCCAAAACCACCAGTAATTCCCGATCCAGTCGATTAGGAACAAAATCAACGCCAGTAGCGGCAAGGCTATGGCCACACTGATGATCGTCGCCTTGATCCGGTCGCTGATCCACAACGCGACAGTGCTTTTATTGAAGCCGAATCGTTCTTCAAGAATGAACTGGGCGTAATAATCCAGCGGCAGTCCCGGCAGCGAAAGCAGAAAAAATACCAGGATTAGAAATAATCCCTCGAGCCATACGGATGCATCCGGAACACCGACCATCCAGCCGTACAGCCATGGCAGCACTCCGGACAACAAAACGAGGACCAGCAGCAACGCGCCGAAAACTTCGCTGAAGAGACTGAAATGTCCTTTGGCCAGGGTATACTGCACGGATTTCTCATAGGTCTGCTCATCCATCACTTCCCGCAAAGCTTCCGGTGGAGCATGACGCCTGCGATTAACTTCGCGCATGTTCAGAGTGAGCAGAAAGCATTCCCAGACTACTTTTGCCGCAAGGGCCGAAAATACGATGACGAGGATGAGTGTTTGCATGAAGTATGAGGGGATCAATGGGTTAAGGTAAGTGTTATGAAATCCTTGCGTTGACTTGCTTGATTCAGGAATGCCAAGCCTCGACTGAAGAGTTCCGGTTATTTTTCTGTTTATTCTTGATGGCGGATTGTCACGCCGAACCGGCTGGGATCAAGCTCTTGCCGCATCACGTCTGTTCTGATCCGCAAGACGTCGAGCAAGGCCTGGGTTTCCTGGAGCAGCTCCTCCAGTGACATACGCACATGTCGCAGCCCCGATGTCTCCGAAGGATTTTCAATAGCCCTGACCAGAGTATCGGTTTCAGGCATGTCCGTCCTCCGGGTCAGGGAAAAGGAGACCAACAGATATCCAGGAACAAGGCTGATCAGAAAGACCGCGACGGCCGTCAGATAGAAATCGAAGGGAAGCCAAGCCCCTTCAATCCATCCCGATACCAGCCGGAAGGCCGCATGACCAAAAACGAGCACCGGAAGGAGGTTTCCAGCCAGGGTATGCAGCATTCCGAGCCGTGTATAGACCATGTTTGAGGCAGACACGACCACGGCCTCTTCCAGTCGCTCCTGAAACATTTCCCGAGTTCGAACATCCTCGGACGGTCGAATGGGACCAATAACTCCTTGCGAACGGAGCAGACGCAGAAATCGCGCGGCCCACACCGCCTGTTCCTCATCGCCAAGACGCCCGACCTGGTCCTGGGCGGGATCAGGCTCACGACCGTGAAGTTGATCAAGCCCCATGTCCTGCAAGATGCGTTCGGCATCACGTCCAATTTCCAGAAGCCGACGCTCCTGGTCGGATGTGAATCCCTTGAGCAGCGTCTGCATGGGCAGGATGCCCTGCCACGCAGCTTTTGCGGCATGCCAACCAGCGCGGATCATCCGTCCCAGAGAAGGCCCTCCCGTGGACATGCGGGCGAGCTGGTAGGCCAGTCCGGAAAAGGCCATCCGACTGCGCATCCAGACCGGCAAGGCGAGAAAACCGCCCACGCGACCCGATGCGGATCGCCAGGCCTGCTCACGGATGATCCGGCGCAACATGTCCTGACTTTGCGCCGCATGGACGACCTGCGAAAACACTTCGCGCACCTGATTGTTCAGCGTCTGTTCATGGGCCAGCAATTGCTCCCGGAAATTTTCAATGGACTTGACGACATCCCCGGCCAAGGCAAACCGAATCAGACTGTACGAATCCTCAAGACGCAGGGCATGGATCTGCTCTATTGCCCGGTAGGAAAACAGGGCGTTCTGGAACCGCTCAAATTGGACCGTTCTTGGCTCAATCGCGCTGAGAGCAAAGAAAGCGCCCTGATCAACGTCAAATCCCAGTTCATGCAGACGCTCCAGGAAATCCCCGATGACCGCCTCCCGGTCCAGTTCCGCAATCTGGTCCATTTTATTGAGCACAAAAAACCAGCGCTTGCGCAGGGACCAGCGGCGGACTTCATCGTTGATTCGAAAATTCGCGCGCTTGTCCGGGCTACCCACATGGACCACGATGTCGGCGATCTCAATGAGTTTGCGGGTCCGATCCAAATGCAGGGCTTCAACACTGTCCACGTCGGGCGCGTCGATCAAGGCCACTCCGGGTAAGCGATGTTCCTTGAAAATCAGCTCGGCGCCGTCGATCTCCGGAAAAAACTGCCTGTCCGAAGGAGAAATCGCCACATAGGCATGCATGGTCTTCGGTCGAATGGATGCCGATGTAGGACTCAATCCGGCTCCGCCAAGCAGCGCATTGAACAACTCCGATTTCCCGACACCCGTGCCGCCCAGCAAGACAATACATACCGGGCGCTGCGCTCCGGCTTGCCCATGCTTCAGCATGTTCAGAACTCGTTCCAGACGCAAAGCCATGACCTGGGCCTCGGGCAGACGCTCCAGGCGACGCGCCTTGCGGATCAAGTTCTGGACTCGGGCCAGTATCTGCTCTGACACTGCTTGATGTTCCATGGTGACGTTCTGCTTATTGGAAGAGGCATGTCGTGACTGTATTCCCCACTGCGATGTACAAGCCGGAATTTCCGCTCAATCAATGCCTGGTCTTGCTCATCCATTGATCACGAACATTTTGACAGGCAAGAAGACATTGCTTCGGCTGCGCCTCGTTCAAGGTGTTCATTGTCTGCGTCCAGGATTGAAGGAAAAGCGGAAAGGCCAGATGTTCCCGGAGATGCGCCGCCAGTTCCGCGCTGCGTTGATCTCGCCAACTGGCATCGGCCTTGATCAATATCTCCTTCAGTTTCAACTCCTCGAACATTTTCATGACCGTTCCGGCACCGATGCTGCCGGCTCCCGCGGCGCCGGCAATTCCCAGCTGTCCCACGGCACCGAAAATACCTCCGGAGATAGCCAGATCCAGGACCAAAGCCGCACCGCCAAAAAGGACGAGCATTTCCGACAACGTCCCGATCAATGAGCCGAACCAGGGATGCTTTCCGGCCCATTCCCGGACATCGCCCCGCATGGCCTCTTTCCAATCACCGCGCACCCTGGGGAGTTCCTGTTGCCGGAATTGCTGCGCCGCCGTCCTGCATCTGCCCGCCTGGAGCAACCCCGTGGCGGCTTCGGACGGGAAATCAACGCGCCACCATTCCAGGAGCACCTCTACCGCATCATCGAGTCGCTGTCTTTCCAGATGTTGTCGTTCCTTCAAGATGGCGTTCCGGTCCGTCTTGCGAAATTTGGCTATCAATTTCCGCACCGAAAGGAACATTCTGGCACCCATCGCAAAGGGCAGCGTGACGGTTCGCAGCCACCTCGGTCTACTCTCCTTCACCGTGGAGATGATCAATTCCACCAGTTCACCGGCAGGAAACTGCGAACCGGCAATGCGCGCACCGATGTCGGTGATCCGTTGCTCGGCCCTGCGCCGCTTGTCCTCCAACTCCCTGATCAGGTCGACAGCCTGTTGAGACAGGCGAGCAGCCGAGGCAATTCCCTGTTCTGAAACCTCCAGCAGGTTGGACCAGTAAATCGCCGCGGCGTCTTGACCCTTGAGCAGGGACCGAAAATCCGGTGTTGTCGGATTCAGTGGTTTAACATCCGACAATGCCGGAGAAGAATTGCGAGGCGAATAATAGACGGCCGCATTATCTAGAAAATCGGCAATGCTTCCGCCGTCACTTCGCAACCTCTGAAATTCGGGAGCATGACGAGCATGATCCAGAACGTCTTGCCAAATTTCCCGCGCTGTATCCGCGGCATCTTCAGGCGGAAGCTTGGTTACGAGATACGCCAGATGTCCGGCCTTGGACGCGCATTTGAGAAGCTGATCAATGACGGCCTCATCCTTGTAGGCTTCCGGATAAACGACAAAAACCACGGTTTCAGCGCGTCCCAGCATTTTCTCGGCCTTGGACCAATTCCGGCGGACGACCGTATTGAAATCAGGAACATCGGCCAGAACCAGCCAAGCCGATGCCGTGTCGTTTTCCTCATAGTAGGCGTAGAACAGCTCATCCCCGGATCTTTGCGCATCCTTGAGCATTTCAACATCCGTCAACGGCAGCATCGAATGGCCAGGAAACAACCGGGTAACATCAACGACACCCTGCAACGGCGCCGGAACGGCCACGGCGCAATTATGCGTCATGGGCCGACGCCTTTCTCCGGAGGGCACGTCGATTGTTGTCAGGAGCTTGAAAAGGGTACTTTTCCCTGCGCCGCTCGGGCCGAACAAAACGCAAACCAGACAGATCCTGCCTTCATGGACCAGAACTTGACGCGGCTTGTCCTTCAGATCCGTCCAGCCGGGCAGATTGTCCGCCAGAGCCGAATCTCCCCCCATGGCATGGGAAATTTTTAGAACACAGGAGGTTATCGCGGCGAGCTGTTCCTGGAAAGCAGCAAAATCCGGCATGACGGATTGACGTTTTGGAGACAATGGAATGAGCATGATAATTAACGCTTATTCAACGGAATCCTCACTGCTCAACAACTTTGGCAGGCATGGCCTGGGAGCGTGATTTTGGGGTAAGATGATTCAAAGCCGGCACCTGAATGAGACAAAATCACCCTGAAGCGGAAAACCTGTCCTCTTTGATCCGGGCATGCCCTATCTTGTAATTGATTCAGCACTAAGAACAAAAAAAATATTTTTAAAAACAACAAGTTAAAAAACTTAGCTACAATTTTACGCACACTTGATCTGGTCGATGTATTTTTCCAGGCGAAACATGCCTTCTTCCAGTTTATCCAGCGAGTTGGCATACGAAAAACGTAGAAATCCTTCCGCATTGGAGCCGAAATCAATGCCCGGCGCAACCCCGATCCGGGCCTTTTCCAAAATATCGAAAGCCAATTTCAAGGAATCCTGGCCCAGATGCCGGGCATTAGCCAGGATATAGAAGGCGCCTGTGGGTTCGACCGCTACACCGAGTCCAAGCTCGCGCAATCGACTGATCATGAATTTCCGGCGGCGATCATAGATCGAGCGCATTCGGGCGACATCCGGTCCAGCGGATTCCAGAGCTGCTATTCCGGCCCATTGAGCCACGGAATTGGCTGAAATAAAAAAATTCTGATGTAAAATACGCAGTGTCGGAATGAATTGTCTGGGGGCGATGATATAGCCCAGCCGCCATCCGGTCATGGCGTAAGCCTTCGAAAAACCGTTAAACACAAAAGCCCTGTCAGTAAATTCCAGAATACTGCGCTCTCGTCCTTCGTAAACCAAGCCATGATATATTTCATCGGACAGAATCCACGGGTGCTCATCACTGTGTGCCCGCAGATCAGCCATGGCCTGCATCCGGTCATCGGATAGGAGCGTTCCCACGGGATTCGATGGTGAATTGATCAGGATCGCTCTTGTTTTCTCGGTGAGATAGGCAGCCGCATCCTCGGGGCGATACTGAAATCCGTCTTCCTCCCGCGTGGACACGCAAACAGGCACACCGCCGACAAACCGCACGAAATTCAGATAACAGGCATAATGGGGATCAGAAACAACGACTTCCTCTCCCATGGCCAGAAGTGCGGAAAACACCAGAAACATGCCCGGTGAAGTTCCCGCGGTCACGATGATCTGGTCCGGATGAATCTCAACGCCATAGGTATTCGCGTAATGGCGGCATATGGCCTCGCGCAGTTCGATGATGCCCTGACTGTGGGTGTAATGGGTATGGCCATCGGTCACTGCCTTGCAGGCTGCCTCTTTGATGCAATCCGGCGTATCAAAATCCGGTTCGCCGATTTCCATATGGATCACGTCCTCGCCTTGACAGGCAAGGGTTTGGCATTTTTCAAGAACTTCCATCACATAAAACGGTTTCATTGTCGCGCATCGGTTTCGACTCATGCGTTCTCCAAAAAGAGGAATCAGGATTTTTAGCTTTGATACCAGGGCAAACCCAAAGCCTATGCCATGATGCCACGAAAAGAAAGATTTGCGACCGTTCGCTGCTCATTTCAGTACTCGAAAACCCCGCATCAAGCGACGTGTTCCTATTTCAAATTTTGTGTACAAGCCACTGGAATATATTTATGATTCCTGATATAAATTTCTTTACTTTTTGGATGAAATGCATCCTTTTCGATAGGTCCACGTGCAACGTTTTCCTTTTTCAACAAAGCACATTCTGCTGCATCACCACCATTGCCTCCTGAACGTGGCGGATGAGCTGTATTATCTATCCTGGTTCGACAGGGAAGCAGTAAGTTGTCTCGATGACCAGTGGCTTTCTTCTCCAAGTTCGGCTTTTGCCCTTCACGAACAGATGATGGATCGAATCTTTGCCATTCTGCAAATTCACATTCCCGAGATCAGTTCCCATGGCTGTGCGCCATTGCCGATCTGCACGCCAAAAATGAATCTGATCCTCCGGCGATTTGATCTTGAACAAAAAACGAACGGACAATTGAATCACCCTTACGCGGTTCTCACCTTCTGGCCGTGGCGAGGCGGATGCGGCTGTTGCAGCCTGCAACAAAGCTGTTCAGCCCATGGTTTTTCCAGATGTTCGTAACTTTCGCGAGCATGCCTGTTTTCAACCTGAAAAAGGACAAAAAACTTAATAATTTTAAACAAGTGACATGGTAAGGAAGAATGTGATATGTATCTCTGTTTTTTGCGCACATAAACGACAGTCCCTTTCAGCCATACCTTCCGAATGAACAACGCGAAATCATGAACGAACAATTTTAACAACATAACTAAACAAATTAAATCAATACTTTATCATAATTATCTACATAATGACAGCGGTTACAACAAGAGGAGAAAAGAATGAAGTTTTCTATTCAGAGAGAAGAGATTCTTCCGGCACTTCAACAAGCAGCTCAGATCACAAGCGTGAAAACAGGTGCTGTCTTTCTTCGATCCATCTGGCTCAAGGTGGAAAACTCCCAGCTGCAGATCATGGCCACGGATTCCAATATTGAATTTTTCGGTTTTTTTTCCCCACAAATCCAGGAAGACGGACTTGTCGGCGTAAATGGTCGCCATCTCTACGAGCTGATTCGAAAGCTCCATCCTGGTGAGCTGCAATTTAACGTTGAAAAAGATGCGACCCAATTGCTGGTCAAGCAGAACAAGCGCAAGTATGTCATTCCCATCAATGAAAATTATTGGTTCCAGCAACTTTCCTCTTTTCCGGAGGAAGGCGCCGTCACCCTTTCCGGGGAAAAGTTGTCGAGAATAATCGACAAGGTTTTTTACTCCGTCAGCGAAGATGAGACCATGCAGGCCGTCAACTGCATGCTCATCAAGTACGCTCAAAAGGAGCAAAAAAGCGATTTTTGCGGTCTCAACGGCCACCAGCTGGCACTCTACCGCCTTGAAAATGACGGCCTGAGGGATCTTCTCCCAGAGCAGGGAATCCTGATCAGCAAAAAATATCTGCAGGAACTCAAACGTATGATTCCTCAGAAGGAAATCCAGCTGAACATCAGCAATAACCGCCTTTATTGCCGATCCGTGGATCAAAAGGATAACATCAGTCTTCCACTTTCACTTTATGAATACCCTGATCATAATCAAATGTTGGCTCGATACGAAGCGGACGATCCGAGCAGCATGAGTATCGACCGTAGGGGGTTGATGGATGCTCTGGATAGAATTCTGATCTTCAACACCGACAATAGCATCTGCACTTTTTTTGAATTCAACGATGGAATGGTGCAGATGGATGTCCAGTCCGAGGAAAAGGGAGAGGCGAAAGAATTTCTTGATAGTGTTTTCAGCGGGGGATTGCGAAAAATTGCCTTTCCGACACGGGACCTGATAGAAATTCTTAGCCATTTTGAATGTGAAACAATCCATTTTCACTTTACGAGCAGTGAGGGACCGTGTTTTATCGAAGACAAGGATGATCCGGATTACAAAGTCTTGATCATGCCGATGAAAATTACTGATGATATTGTTTATTCAGACACAGACTTTTAGGGGTTACATAGAAAAATGGAAAAAGATACCAAATACACCGCCAGTAATATAACCGTTCTCGAAGGTCTTTCCGCTGTCAGGAAAAGACCCTCCATGTACATTGGCAGCACAAATCTGCAAGGGCTGCATCATCTGGTGTATGAAGTCGTGGACAACAGCATTGACGAGTCCATGGCCGGATATTGCAGCAAAATCACGGTCCAACTTCATTTGGACAACAGCATTACCGTAAGCGACAACGGCCGCGGCATTCCCGTTGATATCCATCCGAAAGAGAAACGGCCGGCCGTGGAGGTCGTCATGACCGTGCTCCATGCCGGCGGCAAGTTCGACAAGGACACCTACAAGGTTTCCGGCGGATTGCACGGCGTCGGCGTGTCCGTGGTCAATGCGCTGTCATCCAATCTGGAAGTGATCATCAAACGGGACGGCAAACGCTATTTTCAACGGTATGAACGAGGCATTCCGGTCACGGAACTCAAGGAGATCGGAGAGTCGAAAAGCACTGGGACCATCATCCGTTTTCACCCGGATGAAGAAATATTTGAAAGCGTCGAATTCAATCCGAACACGCTCAAAAAGCGATTCGACGAACTGGCATACCTCAACAGCTCTATTGAGATCGAATTCATCGACGACCTGAACAATGCCGTCCACACGTTCAAGCATGAAGGCGGAATTGTTTCGTTCATCAAGGACTTGAACGCCAGCGAGCAGACCATCGGTCAAATCATTTCCGGATCCAGCGAAGCGAACAGCATCATCACGGATTTCGCCTTACAGTACAACACGACCTACAAGGAAAACGTACTGACCTTCGTTAACAATATCTGCACCCACGAAGGCGGATCCCACCTTGTCGGCTTCCGGACGGCCCTGACCAGGGCGATCAATACCTATGCCCAGAATTCGGATATGGCCAAGAAGATCAAGGTCAAGATCTCCGGGGACGATGTGCGCGAAGGTCTGACCGCGGTCATCAGTCTGAAACATCCCAATCCCCAGTTCGAGGGCCAGACCAAGACAAAATTGGGCAACAGCGAAGTCAGCGGTATTGTCACCGCCTCCGTCTACGAGACCCTCACCAGGTTTTTCGAGGAAAATCCGAAGGACGCCCGGGCAATTATTGAAAAAATCGTCGACACGGCCAGGGCGCGCGAAGCGGCCAGGAAAGCCAAGGAGCTGGTCAGACGCAAGGGAGCGTTGTTCGATTTCTCCCTACCCGGCAAGCTCGCCGACTGCCAAGCCAAAAAACCCGAGGAAAGCGAACTGTTCATCGTTGAGGGTGATTCGGCGGGCGGTTCCGCCAAGCAGGGCCGCAACCCGAAATATCAGGCCATACTTCCCTTGCGCGGCAAGATACTCAACGTCGAAAAGACGCGGATGGATAAGATCTTGTCCAACAAGGAGATCCAGGCCCTGATTACGGCCATGGGCGTGGGCACAGGCGATGAGGATGTGGACTTGAACCGGCTGCGGTATCACAAGGTCATCATTATGACGGACGCCGACGTGGACGGCTCACACATCCGGACCCTGCTGCTGACCTTTTTTTTCCGCAAGTTCCGGTCTCTGATCGACAATGGCTTTGTTTATATCGGGCAACCGCCTCTGTATCGCATCCACAAGGCCGGTTTCGAGAAATACATTCATGACGCGGACGAGATGGACAACTTTCTTCTGGACAAGACTTCGGCCCAGTTTTCACTGCAGGGCGAACAGGAAGATCGTATCGAGAACTCCAGGCTTCTGACGCTGCTGAAAAATGTCAAAAGCATCCATTCGGCGGCTTCAGAATCACGTAATCTCGGTCTGACGACGGAACTGTTCTTTCGTCTCGTGGCCTATCGAATCCGACTCGACGAAGATTTGCGGGACATCAACCTGCCGGCGTTCCAGGAATACATGAAGCTGCACGGTTTTTTCGTCGACCTCACCCATGAGACGTCGGAGATTGAAACCGTGGCCTTCATGCGCTTTACCCATGAAAACGGATACTTTCTGAAACTCAAGGGCGAATTTTTTAAATCCAAGAATTACGTCAAATCGTTTGATCTGATGAGTAAAGTCATCGAAGAGTATGGAACTTCTTTTTTCAAGGTATTCAAGGGCGCTGAACAGGTTGCGGAAATGGATCTTTTTGAAATTTATGGATACCTGCTCGGTGAAACCCAAAAAATGTTCAACATCCAACGCTACAAGGGTCTGGGCGAGATGAATCCTGAACAGCTTTGGGCCACGACCATGAATCCGGAAGCACGGACGCTGCTGCAGGTCGGCGTGGAGGATGCAGGCGAGGCGGATCAGATTTTCTCCCGGCTTATGGGCGACAATGTCGAGCAGCGGCGGTTGTTCATCGAAAAGAACGCCCTGTTCGTCGACCAGTTGGACATCTGATCATTTCGTCAACATTCAATCGTTCATGCCTTTCGGCAGGTCCATCGCGAATAATCTTTTTCGGGAGTCATTGTGAAGAACAGCATATTTATTGAAGAAGAGATGCAGCGCTCCTACCTGGAGTATTCCCTGAGCGTCATCATCGGACGCGCCATTCCGGATGTTAGGGACGGCTTGAAACCGGTCCATCGCCGAATTCTCTATGCCATGCACGACCTGGGAAATACCTATAATCGCGCCTACAAGAAATCCGCCCGTATTGTCGGTGACGTCATCGGTAAATATCACCCTCACGGCGACAGCGCGGTCTATGACGCCATGGTGCGCATGGCTCAGGATTTCTCGATGCGTCAGCCCCTTGTGGACGGTCAGGGAAACTTCGGCTCCATCGACGGCGATGCTCCCGCGGCCATGCGGTATACAGAAGTGCGCATGGCCAGACTCACTTCCGAGTTTCTGCAGGATATCGACAAGCAGACGGTTCCCTTCCGTCCCAACTACGACAATACCCTGCAAGAGCCGGAGGTCCTTCCGACCAAGGTCCCCAATCTCCTGCTCAACGGTTCCTCGGGTATTGCCGTGGGTATGGCCACGAATATTCCGCCGCACAATCTCGGCGAGTTGATCGACGGTCTGCTCTTGCTCCTAAACAACCAGAACGTCGAGGTGGCGGATCTTCTGGAATGCATCAAGGGGCCCGACTTTCCCACAGGGGGGTTCATTTACGGCCGCCACGGCATCATCGACGCCTACAAGACCGGCCGCGGGTCGATCAAAATTCGGGGTAAGATTGAAGTCGAGGAGCGGTCCAAGCAAGCCGAGTCCATCGTGATCACGGAAATTCCCTATGCACTGAACAAATCCAGCTTGGTAGAGAAAATCGCGTACATCATCCATGAGAAGAAGGTGGAGGGAGTCAGCGATCTGCGCGACGAGTCCGACCGCAACGGAATCCGCATTGTTCTGGATTTGAAAAAGAACGCCATTCCTGAAGTGGTCATCAATGCGCTCTACAAGTTTACTCCCCTGGAAACCTGGTTCGGATTCAACATGCTCGCGGTGGTGCACAACCGTCCTCAGCTTTTGAGTCTCAAGGAAATCCTGGAACTGTTCATCGAGCATCGCAAGGAAGTGGTCCTGAACCGGACCCGCTTTGATCTGAATAAGGCCGAACAACGCGCCCATATCTTGGAAGGGTTGAAGATCGCCCTGGAAAATATCGATGAAGTGATCGAATTGATCAAATCCTCCAAGACACCGCTTGAAGCAAAGGAGAAGCTGATCGAGCGTTTTGGTTTCACCGATGTGCAGAGCCAGGCCATTCTGGACATGCGTCTGCAGCGGCTGACCAATCTGGAGCGGGACAAACTTCTGGCCGAATATCAGGAATTGATTAAACGGATCGAATATTTAAAAAGCATTCTTCAGAATGTGGACGTACTCATACAGGTTATCCGCGAGGAGATGACGGAAATCAAGAAGTTGTACGCCACTCCACGTAAATCGATTATCGTGGAAGAGGATCCCAGCAGCATCAATATGGAGGATCTGATCGGGGACACGGAAGTGGTGGTCACGCTGTCCCAGCGCGGCTACATCAAGCGTACGCCCATGGACATCTACCAGCAGCAAAAACGTGGTGGAAAAGGCATCTACGGTGCATCCACGGTTTCCGAAGACATCATCTCCCAGGTGTTCACGACCACGAACCACAACTACATCCTGCTGTTCACAAACAAGGGCCGGATGTATCAGATCAAGGCCTACAATATTCCGGAAGGGTCGCGAACAGCGCGAGGAATTCACGCCTCAAACCTGTTGCCTCTGGACAAGGACGAGAGCATCGCCACGGTGATGACCATCAAGGACTTCTCCACGGACAGGGATTTTCTCTTTGCCACCAAGAAAGGCATCGTCAAACGTTCTCAGGCGCAACTGTACGTCAATTGCCGCCAAAGCGGTCTGAAAGCCGTAAATCTTAATTCCGACGACGAGTTGATCACGGTCCGGGAAATTTCAGCCCAGGCCGAAGTCCTGCTGGTGACCAAGCACGGCAAGTCGATCCGGTTTTCGTCTTCCGAGATCCGTCCTACAGGACGGGCCACGGCGGGGGTCAAAGGCATTGTGCTCTCTCATTCCGATCAGGTGGTTTCCTGCGTTGTGACGGACGATGACCAGCGGCATGAAGTGCTGACCGTCTCCTCCAACGGCTACGGCAAGCGAACCTTGCTGGAAAATTACCGCAGTCAGTCCCGGGGTGGCAAAGGCGTGATCAACATGCGCGTGACCCCGAGAACCGGACACGTGGTTGGATCGGTACTGGTGCAGCCCGAAGATGAATTGCTGATCCTGACCAGTGCGGGGAAGATCATTCGCATGAATGTCGCGGGAATCAGTCGAGTTGGCAGGGATGCCCAGGGAGTCACGCTGGTGCGGATGGACGCGGACATGATGGTTGTCGGCTTTGACCGGATCGATGAGAAGGAACTGCTTGAGAACGGTTCCGACTAGGTAGTTTCGACTGGCGAACCGTGACCATGTCATTTGCTGGTGAGATACAATGCCTGGACTATGCTCCGACAGAACTTGACGGTATCGGCTTGTCATCCCGGTTTTGAAACATTAGCCTCTTTGAAACCGCAAAACTTCTCGTCCAACCTGGGGTTTTTTCTTCATGTTCGAGGAGCTGTAAAACATCGTGATTCTGCCGTCATGAGAAACCGCCTTATCATGAGGGGTTCGGAGCAATACGGAGGTATGAATGAAATATTTAGTGACCATAATTTCTTTGTTTATTCTGCTTTCGGGAACGGCTGTTTTTGCCGATGAAGGCACCCTGGCCAAGATTCAGCGCCAGTACGAATCCATCGAGTCCTTTCAGGCCGATTTCACCCAGGAGCTGTCCGTTGCCGCCAGTCGGGAGATTGATGAGCGGCATGGACAATTGTTTTTTCAACAACCTGGATTGATTCGGTGGGAGACGGTCAGCCCGGAAAAGGAGCTGCTGGTCGTCGGGCCTGAACTGGTATGGAATTATTTCGAGGAAGAGGAAACTGCTTATCAATACGCCGTCGAGGATGTTCTCGGATCGGCCATGGTGCTGCGTATTCTCTCCGGTCAGGCCCGTCTGGATGAGGATTTCATTACCGAGGAAGATCTTAGCGAAGATGCCGAATACACGGTCATTCGGTTGCGTCCGCGCAATCCTGAACCGAACCTGGTGGAAGCAACTATCTGGGTCGACCCGGACACTTTTTTGCTGCGGCGCATTAAGGCCGTGGACTTTTACGGCAATACAAACCAAGTGGAGCTGGAAAAGTTGGTATTGAATTCCGAACTGGATCCGGATTTGTTTGAATTCACTCCCCCTGACGGCGTGGCAGTTCGGTAAGCGTGCCTCGTTTTGCGCAGGATCCTGGTGAGTACTTGTTCATTTTTAACCGGAAATTGACAAGGAAACTTTAATTTCAGCTTCTCCATGTCCAAGCCGATATCAATTTTACTGTGCCTTTTGATGATGTCTTGCCTGGTGACACAATCAAGAATTGAAGTCCGGGCAGAAACCGCCATGGACGAGCTGGAACAAGCCATTTTGGCTGATCCGGAGAACCCCCAACTCCTGTTTCAACGGGCGCGGCTGCATCTGGAAAAAAAAGCCTATCCCAGGGCGGTGATGGATTTTGATCATGCATTGCGTTTGCATCCACGGTTTGTCGAAGCCTTGGCCTTGCGGGGCGAGGCGTATTTGCGAATGGGAAATCCGGAACGATCCAGGCAAGACTTTGCTCAGGTCCTCAACCTGGCCCCGGAACATGAAACTGCCCGCTTCGGATTGGCTGACTCCTTGCTACGATCCGGCGATCTGAATAGGGCTCTTGAGGAATTCAACCAGCTTCTCCGCACCAATCCCGAACATGTCCAGGCCCGGTTGAAACGAGGTCAATTATTTTCAAGCCGTGAAAACCATGCCCAGGCCGTGACGGATTTTGACATTGTTCTCGCAAAAAGCCCCGGGATGGCGGAGGCCCTCCTCGGCAGAGGGAAAAGCCTGCGCGAACTCGGGCGACTGGAAAATTCTTTAGCTGACCTGAATCAAGCGGTTCTTCTTGATTCTACTGCTCTTGCGCTTATGGAGCGAGGTCTGACATTTGGTCGTCTAGGCGACTTGGACTCAGCGCTGCGTGATTTCAACACAGCCTTGAATATTTCTCCGAGAAATCCGGAAATACTATTGCATCGAGCCGTGCTTTACGCACTTGCCGCGGATCATCGCCGTGCTGTCGTGGATTTCACACAAGTTCTTCGAGAGCAGCCGAACAATGTTCACGCTCTATTGGGAAAGGGATTGGCTCATCAGGAATTGGAGCAATTTTCGCAGGCGTTGGATGATTATTCCCAGGTACTTCGATTGGATCCCACCAGCTACAGCGCGTTGAACAATCGAGGCATGATTCGCCTGCAACTTGGGCAATTGTCATCCGGCTGCACGGATCTGCAGGCTGCATGTGATTTTGGGTTCTGTACAACGTTGAATTTTGCCCGCAAGGAAGGATACTGCCCATGACACTCACTCCCAACCCAGAGGTCTGACAGTGGCGCAAATTGTGATTGTCGACGATGAAGAGGACATCCGCATCACCTTGCGCGGCATTCTGGAAGATGAAGGGCATGATGTCCTGGAGGCGGCCAGCGGCGAGGAGGGTTTGGCCCTTCTGTCCGGGGTGAATCCGGATCTTTGTTTTTTGGACATATGGCTGCCTGGAATGGATGGTTTGGACGTGCTGGAACGTCTGCAGATCACCGCTCCGAATTTGCCGATGATCATGATTTCCGGCCATGGAAACATCGAGACGGCAGTCACGGCCATCAAGAAGGGTGCATTTGATTTTATCGAAAAACCCCTTTCCTTGGAAAAAGTTTTGGTGACCACGGCCAAGGCTGTTGAATTCAAGGAGCTTCGGCAGGAAAACATGGTCCTGCGCAGTCAGATCCGCAATAGCCGTGTTCAGGATCTGACCGGTGAAACTCCGCAGATTCGACAACTCCGGCAACAGGTCATGCAGGTTGCCCCAACCGAAGCCTGGGTCTTGATCACTGGAGAAAACGGCACGGGTAAGGAGATAGTGTCCAGGTCCCTGCATCATCTCAGCCGCAGGAACGGCAAACCGCTGGTGGAAATGAACTGCGCGGCTATTCCCGAAGAATTGATTGAAAGTGAGCTGTTCGGTCATGAAAAGGGAGCGTTCACCAGTGCCGACAAGGCGCAGATCGGAAAATTCGAACTGGCCCACAGTGGAACGCTTTTTCTTGACGAGATTGGGGACATGAGCCTGAAGACCCAGGCCAAGATCTTACGCATCCTTCAGGAACAAAGATTCGAACGAGTGGGGGGACGAAAGACGATCCAGGTGGATGTCCGGGTGATAGCCGCGACCAACAAGGATTTGACCGAAGAAATCCGGGCCGGCCGATTTCGCGAGGATCTCTACTACCGGCTCAAGGTTTTTCCGTTGCATGTGCCGCCCTTGCGTCAGCGAGCCGAGGACATTCCCCTGCTGTTGACCAATTTCATGGAAGATCTGGTTAAAACCCAGGGCTTCAAGCCATTGCGCTTCCCTCCGGAGACGATGCGCCGGTTGCAGCAGTATCCGTGGCCGGGCAACGTCCGGGAGCTGAAAAATTTTCTGGAACGGCTGTGCATCATGTTTCCCGGTCAATGCATCACGGTGGAAATGCTGCCCCAGGAAATGTTCTCAGCTAACAGATCGGCATCACTGAAAACAGCACCGTCCTCTGCCGGAGAAGGCGCTTTCTGCAACGCATACAGCCCCTTCGATGCGGATTCCGATCCCTGGCCCGCGGACTTTAAGACTGCCAAGGCTCAGTTCGAAGCAAAGTTCTTGGAAGATAAATTAAATGGCTGTAATGGCAGCATCACCAAGCTGTCCGAGGTCATCGGCATGGAACGCAGTTATTTATATAAAAAATTGCGCAGCTTCGGGTTGTTGACGTCGGACTAGACGTTATTCGACCGTTGAACAAATTACGGATTGGGAAGGCTGCTACGCATAATCATGACAAACAGGATCCCAGCCTAATAGTCACATCACAAAAAAAACGAAGAGAGTATATCCAATATGACAACCTACAGCAAAGCCGGAATACTTGTCATAATTGTTGCCCTGTTTGCCTCTGTGGCGCTGATCCAGCATTACACCATCACTCAGTCGCAGTATGGTCCGGAGGTCGATCCGGGACCCGCTCTCCCCGGAGTGGCCGCGGAATTGCCGCGATTGGTTAATTTGAAAACGCAAAATTGCATTCACTGCAAACGGATGGTTCCGGTGTTGAGGGAGCTGGAGGAGCAGTATGCCGACGCTTTTTCCATTTATACTTTCGATGTCGGCGTCAGTCCCGAAATCGGGCGATCCTTCGGGACCATCCGTACCGTACCCACCCTTGTTTTCATGGACCAGTCCGGACGGGAGGTCTATCGCTTCGAAGGCTACATGTCCAAGTCCGAAGTCCTGGAACGCTGGCGCAGCCTCGGCTTGTCCGTCTGATCAAGACTTAATCAGAATCAAGAGTCTTCCGTACTGCTGCCGGATGCTTGGCTGCGTGCAAATTTATCAGATTCTATTCACAATACAGGCCTTAGCTGAGGAGTTGCCGCCGCTGTACGGATGCTGAAGAATCCGCCTGCCTCATACCCGGCAATCGAGAACTATGCGCGTGCAAGATCAGGAACACGATCAATCCTCCTCCCTGGGCACCTATCTCTGGAAAATCTTTCCCTTCGTAGCTCCATATAAAGCCCGTATTGGGACCGGATTGGCCTTGAACGCCATGGCCAGGCTTTTTGACTTGCTGCCCATGGTGATCATCGGCCTGGTTGTTGATGCGATCACCAGACAAGGAGTCGTCGGCGTCGATACGGATGTGTTGATCTGGTTCGGACTGGCAATCCTGGGCACATACCTCGGCCTCGCTGTGTTTCAGAGCCTGAGCGACTATTGCCTTGATTCCATGGCGCAACTGGTGCGCCATGATTTGCGTCTGGCCATATACGGTCATATGCAGCGCCTTGATGCGGGTTTTTTCGAGGAACGCCAGACGGGAGATCTTCTGGCGGTGGCCTCCAATGACGTGGACAACCTGGAAAATTTCTTTTCCGACGTCACCACGAGCATGGTCCGTCTGGTTATCACCTTCGTTGGAGTTTACGGATTTCTGTTCTGGCTGGACTGGCGACTCGCCCTGCTTCTGCTCGCGCCGTTGCCCTTCGCTGTCATTGCCGTGCGGTTTTTTGCAACCCGGGTGCAGCCCCAGTACCGCAAGGCGCGCCAAGCCGTGGGGGAAATAAACAGCGTCCTGGAAAACAACATCCGTGGCATCGGAGTGATTCAGGCTTTCACCGCGGAACAGGAACAACTTGGCCTGGTATCGAGGCGTTCCAAGGAATATGTGGATGCCGCGATTACCGCGGCCAAGGAACGCGCCAAATTCATTCCACTGATCTACATGGTGGCCGGCGTGGCCTTTGCCTTGCTGATAACCGTGGGCGCGGGGATGACCGCCACCGAGTCCGGCCCGAGTCTGGGCAATTTCACCACGTTCATACTTTTTGCGGTACGCCTGGTTCTGCCCCTGTTCGTTTTCGGCATGCTGATCAATCAGATCCAGCGTTCCGAGGCCTCGGCCCGTCGAATCTCCCAGTTCCTGAGCACCCAACCGCGAGTCATGGACAGCCCGGATGCTCCGGGCCTGGATGCTGAACCGACAAGCATCGCCTTCCATGAGGTTGGGTTTGAATATCTGCCCGGCAAGCCAGTGCTGCGGGCTGTGAATTTTCAGTTGAACCAGGGCCACGTGCTGGGAATTGTTGGGCCGACAGGCGCGGGAAAGAGCACCCTGGTCAAGCTGTTGCTTCGCTATTACGACCCGCGTTCCGGAGAAGTAATGGTGAACGGCCGGTCCTTAAGTACGCTGCGTCTGCAGAGCTTCCGACGTCACGTGGGATATGTTTCCCAGGAAGCCTTCCTGTTCTTCGGCACCGTGGCGGAGAATATCCGTCTGGGTTCTCCAAACGCGGATCTTGCTGCCGTCCGTCACGCGGCGCATATAGCCGGCGCGGATGAATTCATCGAACAGCTGCCCCAGGGGTACGAGACGTTGATTGGGGAACGAGGTATGAAGATCTCCGGAGGACAGCGCCAGCGCATCTCCCTGGCACGGGCGGTGTTGCGCGATCCGGCGCTGATTGTTCTGGACGAGGCCACATCCGCCGTGGACACAAGGACTGAAGAACTGATCCAGGCCAATCTGCAGCGCTTCAAGCAAGGCCGGATGACCGTAGCCGTTGCTCATCGCCTGTCCACCATCAGGCACTGCGATGAGATACTTGTCCTGGTGGAGGGCACCATTGCCGAGCGTGGCACCCATGAGAGCCTGCTGGAAGAGGGCGGGGTCTATGCAGGGCTCTGGCGGGTGCAGAGCGGAGAGATGGATAACAAGGGGAACTGAGACACCGGGGACTGATCCCTGTCACTAAATCAGAACTTGCTGGTGTGAGCTGGCTGGATCGCTAAAGTGATGCTCAACTGCTTTTCCCGTCGATCTGAACAAGCTTGGCGGGTTGTGGTACATCAGCCGCAAGCTGGGCGGCCAAGGCCGCTCCCCAGAGCCCGCTGTCCTCGTTGGTGTTCAAAAAGATCGGAATATCCCGCAGAAGTTCCCCGTAATTTGGATTATTGTGAAATTCACGCAGGAACTCCGGATGCTGGACCAGGATTGGATTTTTCGCGGCCACGCCTCCGGCAATGTACATTCCTCCCGTTGCCAGGACATTGAGGGCAAAATGGCGGCAGACACGGCCGTAGAATCGTGTAAACCACTGAAGAACCGGAGATTCGTCGTTCATGGCCGCTGCAGCCTGGTGCGGCAAAACCTTTTTTCCAAAATGGAAATGGTGCAGCAAGGCCAGTCCTTGTCCGGATACGATCACATCCGCATAGACATAATCCAATCCCAAGCGCTGCATCACAAATCGTTCATAGCTGCGTTCCTCATGATTGGTGAACGCAAACGCGGCATGTCCCGCTTCCGAAGGTAACGCGAGATAGCGTTCCTCCGTCAGAGGCACCAGCATGCCATGCCCCAAACCCGTTCCGGCTCCGATCACGCCCACCACGCCTTGATTGTCGGGGCGACCTTCGTTAATCGGCACTGCCTGATCCACTGCCCCGGTTTTGCACGCATACGCCTGAGCCGCGAAGTCGTTCAGGATGATCGTTGTTTTCGGCAAGCCTTGCAGATCCGTCCCTGGAATATCGATGTCCCAGGGAATGTTGGGCGGGTTGGCATAGATTCCGTGTTGAACGGCGCCCGGAACGGCCAGGGCTGCCGCCCGACAATCATTTATGAATGGTCCCAGGCGGCTCTGCTTGAGCAGGGATAGCAACTCGGCAAAAGATCCGGCCTGACGTGTGGGAATGCGAATCACGTCCGACTTTTCCAGAGTATGGTTATGATGACGGAATAGGGCGAAACGACTGTTGGTTCCGCCTATATCCGCCGCAAGGAAATACTGGGGGGAGTGCCGTGGCAAGGAATGTGGATTCAAAGTCATATCCGTGTTCGAAGTTGAAAAAAAAGATTCACAATTCGCGAGTATAGCGTGCAGCTTGTCGAAAAATACTCCTTTACGATAACGCACAGTGAGGGAGGAGACAACCGGATTGTCCCATTATTTGGTGACAGAGCAAAATAATACATTTTTATTTTGTTGCTTATGTCCGGGAAAGACATTCAAGTAAGATGGTTTGCTGAATAAGATGCTTGCCCTATCTTAACTCACGCTGTTAAAAGCGAGCGATTAGAATGCAATATTCAGATGAGTGGCCGTCGAATCAAATATCCTGATCGGATCCTCCGTCGTGAAGACAAGATATTCTGATGGGGGAATGTGTATGGAACAACTTTTTTTTGATTGGGGATGGGTATTCCGGCCTGAATTCCTGGTTGCAGGTGGGACGAGTTTTCTGCTTATTTTCGCGGCGGAAATGGGCGACAAGAGTCAACTGGTCTGTATGGTTCTCGCGGCAAGGCATCGGGCTTTGCCCGTTTTGGCCGGCAGTACGGCGGCTTTCGCGATTCTGAACGCTCTGGCGGTGATCTTCGGCGTGGCCATCGCCGGATGGATCCCGGAGACTGTTGTCTTCGGCATTGTCGCCCTGCTGTTCCTGGTCTTCGGCATCCAGGCGTTGCGGATTCAGGAAGATGTTCCTCAGGAATGCAAAGCCCCGCCGAGCAGCCAAAGCATTTTTCTGACAACCTTCATGCTCATCTTCATGGCAGAATTCGGAGACAAGACCCAACTGGCAGTGGTGGGGTTGAGCAGCACCAGCATCCCTCTTGCCGTCTGGGCAGGAGCCACCCTCGCCCTGATCACCACATCGGCCTTGGGTATCTGGGCCGGTTGCACGCTGTTGCAACGCATCCCCATCTCCCTGCTGCATCGGATCAGCGGGGTCTTTTTTATTGTGCTGGCCTTGTTTGCCGCATATCAAACATATCAGGCGCTGTAAGGTAGATTGACGCTGTCTGCTTCAATAATCAAAAGGACAAATCATGCACATTCACAAGCGGATATTGGTGACGGGCGGGGCTGGTTTTCTTGGGTCATGGCTGTGCGAGCGGCTTCTGGAGCGTGAATGCATGGTGATCTGTCTGGACAACTATTTCACGGGCACGCGCATGAACATCGAGCACCTGATGGACAACAAAAATTTCGAGATCATGCGCCATGACGTGACCTTTCCTCTTTTTGTCGAGGTGGACGAGATATACAATCTGGCTTGTCCGGCCTCGCCGATCCATTATCAGCACGATCCGGTGCAGACCACGAAGACCTCAGTCCACGGCGCCATCAACATGCTCGGTCTGGCGAAGCGCACCAGAGCCAAGATCATGCAGGCGTCAACTTCAGAAGTGTACGGCAATCCGGCTATTCATCCGCAGGAGGAGAGTTACTGGGGCAACGTGAATCCCATCGGTCCGCGTTCCTGCTACGACGAAGGCAAACGCTGCGCCGAGACCCTGTTTTTCGACTATCGCCGTCAGCATAATCTGCGGATCAAGGTGGCCAGGATTTTCAACACCTATGGCCCTCGGATGCACCCCAACGACGGCCGGGTCGTTTCCAACTTCATCGTCCAGGCTTTGCGCGGCGAACCCATCACCTTGTACGGCGACGGCTCCCAGACCCGATCGTTTTGCTATGTTGAGGACCTGATCGAGGGTTTTTTGCGACTAATGGACTCGCCGGACGATTTCACCGGTCCGGTTAATCTGGGTAATCCCGGTGAGTTCACCATTCGGGAGTTGGCGGAGAAAGTCGTTGCCATGACCAATTCTTCATCCGAAATTATCTTCAAGCCGCTGCCCAAGGACGATCCCGAACGCAGGCGTCCGGACATCACCTTGGCCAAGGAGCGTTTGGGATGGGAGCCGACCATCAAGCTGGAAGATGGTCTGGTCAAGACGATCGAATATTTCGAGCGTTTAATTCGCGAATTTGGCAATACCTGCAAAGGGATCTGATCACCACAGCGCGAATGGTCTCAGGGCGCTCCATCTCATCAAGAAAGGACCGGCTACCATGCAACAGCCCGTGCACGAACACGATACTCTGTATCTTTCCGCGCCTGTAAATGCGCTGGTTGAAGGCATTTACCGCCAGAACACCACTCTGGGCCAGCTCAGGGAGCATGGTGACTTTGGCTTGGGGACCTTCAACGACCTGGACGGAGAGTTGGTCCTGCTGGGAGGCTCAGCCTATCAGGTCACCGGAACCGGAGAGGTGCGCAGACCGGCGGATGACGTTTTGACCCCTTTTGCCTGCGTTTGCTTTTTCCGGGAACTGACCTTCGAAGATGTGGTTAGTGGGTTTGCCGACATGGCTGCCCTCATGTCCCTGCTTGAAAGGAGTTTTCCTTCGCCGAACATGATGTACGCGCTGCGGATCGACGGCGACTTCGAGTTCGTGCGCACCCGTTCGGTGCCCAGGCAGGATTATTATCGGCCCCTGGTGGAAGTGACAAAGGACCAGCCCGTCTTTGAGATGCACAGCTTGTCAGGCACCTTGGCCGGCTTCTACACGCCGCGGTTCATGGCCTCCATGAGCGTACCCGGTGTTCATCTTCACTTTATCTCCGAGGACCGCGCCTTCGGCGGCCATCTGCTCCAGTGCCGGGCCGTGCGCGCCCGGATCGGCATCCAGATTCTGCGCAGCCTGCGCATGGATCTGCCCGTGACCCTGGACTACATGACAGCGGACCTGCAGCGAGATACCGAAAAGGATCTGGAAATGGCGGAGAAGGAATAGCCGCCGACTATTTTTTTCTTGACTTCACACCGCCTCCTGGGGAAATAGGGGCGGTTCTTTTATAACCTGCACCGAAATTCGTACGGCGTTTCCATGGACTGCTCCCGGCGGACGGGAGTGACCATCGTTGATCATACCATTTATAAATTGTTTGGAGGATGCAGATGATGCGCAAGGTTTTGTGTTTGGTTGCCCTGGCAACGTTCCTGTGGTCCGGCGCTGCTTCGGCGGATGTTCTGGAGAATATCAAGTCCAAAGGATTCATCTCCTGCGGGGTGGCCGGTAAAGTGCCCGGCTTTTCCGCGCCTGACGAGAAAGGCGTCTGGAGAGGTCTTGATGTGGACTATTGTCGAGCTCTGGCCTCAGCCGTGTTCAATGATCCCGAGAAGGTCCGTTTCGTACCCCTGACCACATCGGAACGCTTCACCGCGGTACAGACCGGCGAAGTGGACGTGCTTTCACGGAACACCACTTGGACTTTTCAGCGGGACGTAGAACAAGGCATTGATTTTTCGGGTATCATCTTTTTCGACGGTCAGGGCTTCATGGTCAACAAGAATCTGGGCGTCTCCAGCGCCAAGGAGCTGAACGATGCCTCCATCTGCATCCAGATCGGAACCACCACGGAAATGAACGTCTCCGACTACTTCGCGACCCACGGCATGACCTACAAGCCCGTGGTCTTCGAAAGCGCGGACGAGGCCACAGTGATCTACGACTCAGGACGTTGCGATGTATACACCACGGATGCCTCCGGCCTGGCCGCCCGGCGGACCACCCTGTCCAACCCGGATGATCACATCATCCTGCCGGAAATTATTTCCAAGGAACCCCTGGGACCCTCAGTGCGTCAGGGAGATCCCCGTTGGAGCAAGATCGCCCGCTGGACCCTGTTTGCCCTGATCAATGCCGAGGAATTGGGCGTGAACTCCCAGAACGTGGATCAGATGCTGGAATCTCCCAATCCCAACATCAAGCGGTTGTTGGGACAGGAAGGGAATTTTGGCGAGCAGTTCGGGCTGACCAACGCCTGGGCCTATCAGATCATCAAGCATGTGGGCAATTACGGTGAGATCTTTGACCGCAACGTAGGTCCGAACACGGCCCTGAAGTTGAATCGCGTCCAGAATGATCTCTGGACCCGCGGTGGTCTGCTCTACGCTCCCCCGATTCGTTAATTCAATCCGTAATTCCCGATTTTTCCAGCCGCCTCGCTATGGTGAGGCGGCTGGTTCTCTTGGCAAGATCTTCGTTATTAAAAGAAATGAACACCGCGGAAGCCTTGGCGATAAAATCCCTTTGTCGCCGGGTTTCGCTTTTGAGACCCTTTAGAATCCATGTCCGTCCCTTCGCCTGATACGGCCCCCGGGAAATCCCGTACATCCCTGTTTGCCGCGCTTTCCGGACTTGCGAACAATCCCGCTTTTCGCTCCGCGCTGATCCAGTTGCTGGTCTTTGCCGTGGTGGTAGCCGGGCTGATCTGGCTGGTCTCCACCACGGCGGATAATCTGAAGCGAGCCGGAATTTCCTCGGGATTCGGCTTTCTCGATCAGACAGCAGGTTTCGAGATCAGTCAGACCCTGATCGAATACTCACGAGCCAGCACCTATGCCCGGGTCTTCTGGGTGGGCCTGTTGAATACCATGCTGGTTTCGGTGATCAGCATCGTGGCCTCCACCCTGATCGGCTTTCTGGTGGGCGTGCTCCGGTTGTCCTCCAACTGGCTGGTTTCGCGCCTGGCCGCGGCCTACATCGGATTGGTGCGGAACATTCCCCTGCTGCTGCAGATTCTGTTCTGGTACATCGCGATCCTGATGCCTCTGCCCGGGCCACGCTTGGCCTACAGTCTCTGGGACGTGTTTTTTCTCTGCAACCGGGGACTGATTCTGCCCCGACCTGAATTTCATCCCGGTGCCTGGCTGATTCTCACGTTTACTGTCTTGGCCGTGTTCTCGGTTATCGCCCTGGCGATCTGGGCCAGACGCCGCCAGCGCCTTACCGGCCGAATATTTCCAACTTTTCTCTCCTCGCTGGGACTGCTGATTGTCTTGCCCCTGCTGGGCACTGCCCTGGCCGGTTTTCCCGTGACCTGGGAGATCCCGGAACTGCGCGGCTTCAATTTCCAGGGCGGGGTGACCCTGCTTCCGGAACTGACAGCCCTGGTCCTGGCCCTGACTCTGTATACCGCGGGATTCATTGCCGAGAACGTCCGGGCCGGGATTCAGTCCGTGGACAGGGGGCAGGAAGAAGCCGCCGCGGCTCTTGGGTTGCGGCCCGGTCCGATCATGCGCCTGGTGATCATCCCCCAGGCCATGCGGGTGATCATTCCGCCATTGACCAGCCAGCATCTGACCCTGGTCAAGAACTCCTCCCTGGCCGTGGTCATCGGTTATCCGGACCTGATCTCGGTTTTTGCCGGTACCACGCTCAACCAGACCGGGCAGGCCGTCGAGATCATCGCCATGACCATGCTTTTCTATCTGACCGTGAGCCTGCTCATCTCCCTGTTCATGAACTGGTACAACAACCGGATGGCCCAGAAGGAGCGGTAGACCGTGTACGTGAAGACAACGCGCCATCCGGACCTGCCGCCGCCTCTGTCCGAAGTCGGGGTTCTGGGATGGATGCGCAAGAACCTTTTCTCGTCGTGGCTGAATTCGCTCATGACTTTGGCGGCCGCGGCCCTGCTTCTGGTTACCCTGCCCCCGCTGCTGAATTGGAGCTTGTTTTCAGCCAACTGGATCGGACAGACCCGCGACGCCTGCCTCCCGCCGCAGGGCAATCCGGATGGGGCCTGCTGGGTGTTCATCCGGGTGCGCTTCGATCTGCTGATGTACGGTTTTTATCCTATTGGCGAACGCTGGCGGGTGGATTTCACCCTGTTGCTGCTGATCGGCCTGGGTGGCCCGCTGATTCTGTCCACATTGCTTCCGTTCCGGAAACGGATCAACAAGATCCTGCTGCTTTTTCTGCCGCTTGGCATCGTGGGCTTCAGCCTGTTTTCCTACGGCATGTTCGCGGGCTTGGCCGCCGCGGCCCTGCTCATGGCTCCGGAAGTGTTGGGTCGGATTTTCAGAAAAAAAATCCTGCCGCCCACCATGGCGCCCCGGCTGCGCCAGACGCTTTTTATCGCCGTACCGCTCCTGGTCTGGTATCTAGCTGGCCAGGCCCTGGAAAGCATTGATCCGGGAGGGGCCGGTCCCCTGGCACTGATCGCCGGGGCCTTGATGTTTCTTTTTTTCGCCCTGTCCGGTCAATCCACCGTGACCTGGCGTTTCTACCTGCTTTTCACCATCTATCCCTGCGTGGCCTATATTCTCCTTCTGGGAGGCGGCGTGGGTCTGCCTCTGGTGGAGACGGACAGGTGGGGGGGCATGTTCCTGACCCTGGTCATCGCCGGAATCGGCATTGCCGTGTCCCTGCCCGTGGGCATTCTTCTGGCTTTAGGCCGGCGCAGCCAGATGCCGGTGATCAAGGCCCTTTGTGTCAGCTTTATCGAATTCGTGCGTGGCGTTCCGCTGATCTCGGTCCTGTTCATGGTTTCCGTGATGTTGCCCCTGACTCTGCCCCAGGGCGTGCATTTCGATAAACTGTTGCGCGCTCTGATCGGTGTGTCACTGTTCTATGCCGCCTACATGGCCGAAGTGGTGCGCGGCGGTTTGCAGGCCATCCCCAAGGGCCAGTATGAGGCGGCCGAAGCCCTGGGTCTAGGCTACTGGCAATCCATGCGCCTAGTGATTCTGCCCCAGGCCTTGCGCCTGGTCATTCCGGGCATCACCAACACCTTCCTGGGACTGCTCAAGGATACGACCCTGGTAGCGGTGATCAACCTGATGGACATCCTGGGCATTCTCAAGAGTGCCCTGGCGGACAGCAACTGGCTGGGCTACACCAAGGAGGCCTATGTCTTCGCCGGCGTGGCCTTCTGGATTCTCTGCTTCAGTCTGTCACGCTATTCCCAGCATCTGGAAAAACTGCTCCGGCCCGGCAGATCGTGACGAACTCTTGAAAAGCAACCATGATCACTTGAGCATAGTCCAGGAGACGCGGACTGAGCCTCTCCAGACATGGAAAGCAGTTATTGTCGACAAGGAATTGAAACATGAAGGAACAGATACAAGACGACGCCATGATCCGGATCGAGGGGCTGCACAAATGGTTCGGCGCCTTTCATGCCCTCAAGGACATTGATCTGGACGTAGCCCGGGGCGAGCGGGTGGTGATCTGCGGGCCCTCGGGCTCGGGCAAATCCACTTTAATCCGCTGCATCAACCGGCTGGAGATCCACCAGCGCGGCCGGATCCTGGTGGACGGGATCGAACTGACCGACGACCTGAAACGCATTGACCGGGTGCGGCGGGAAGTGGGCATGCTCTTCCAGAACTTCAATTTGTTTCCGCACCTGACCATCATGGAAAATTGCACCATGGCCCCGATCTGGGTGCGGCGCATGCCGTTGGAGGAAGCCCGCAAGCAGGCAATGCACTTCCTGGAGCGGGTGCGCATTCCCGAACAGGCGGACAAGTATCCGGTGCAGCTTTCCGGCGGCCAGCAACAGCGCGCGGCCATTGCCCGCTGCCTGTGCATGAGCCCGAAGATCATGCTCTTCGACGAACCCACCAGCGCCCTTGATCCGGAAATGATCAAGGAGGTTTTGGACGTCATGGTGGATCTGGCCAAATCAGGAATGACCATGCTCTGCGTGACCCATGAAATGGGGTTTGCCCGCGAAGTTGCCGACAGGGTCGTATTCATGGACGGCGGCGAGATCATCGAGGCCAATGCCCCGGATGATTTTTTCAGAAATCCGCGGTCGGACCGGGCCAAGCTCTTTCTTTCCCAGATCCTTTCGCATTAAGGGCGGAAAGAAAATTAAGCTGAAGAAAGACCAGCTGGCAGGATCAGAATCTTATCCGTTGAAAATGCAGGCGGCGCCGATCACGGCCAATACGGCTCCCATCCAAGCGAGTCCAGAAGGGCGTTGTTTCGTTGCTACCCAGAGGATAGGCAGAATGAGAATCGGCGAGGTCGCGGAGAGAGTGGAAACCACCCCGGCCGTACCCCTGGCCAGGGCGGCCAGGAGAAAGGTCATGCCCAGAGCCATGCCCACCAGTCCGCTGAGCGCGGTTAGTCCGGCCACCCTGGGCGTGAGCCTGGTTGGGGCATGGAACATGGCCTGGGGCAGCAGGGTCGTGGCGGTAAGGGCCAGAGCCGCCGTTCCCACGCGCAGGGCCGACGCGGCCACCGGGTCCACGCCGGAAGCCAGAACGGGCTTGGCAATAATCGTGGAGACAGCCTGGCACAGAGCGGCTCCCAGACCGATGAGCACGCCTACGATCAACCTCCCTCGAACCTCTTCGAAAGCATGGCGATGCACCGCCCCGGTTCCGTGGTAGATTGCCATGACCACCCCGGTCATCACCAGTGCGCATCCGGTCAGGGTGAGCAGGGACATGCGTTCGCCGAGAATGATTATTCCCAGCAGAGCGGTCATGGGAGCATTGGTGGCGAACAATATTCCGGAGCGCCGCGGGCCCAGGCGGCGCAGGGCCGCGAAGAGCGCCGTGTCGCCCATGAAAATGCCCACCATGGCCGAGATCACCAGCACGGAGGAATGCTCCACGGTCAGGCTCCACCAGCCGCCCGTGACCAGGGCGGCCAGGGCGAGCATCACGAAGACCATGGACATACGTAGGCGATTGAAGGGCAATGCGCCCAGTTCCCGGGCCGGAACCAGCGCAATCAGTCCTCCGAAGGACCAGCACAGGGCAGCGCACAACGCCAGAATTTCAGCAGGTATCATAATCGCAATCCATCATGATCATTATTTTTCCAAAATTACTCTCGTCCGAAATCGCAATCGTAATCAACAATCGTAATCGAAGATCTGATCAATCAACCCATATTCCAACCACATATCCAACAATTCCAAAACCCATGATCAAGAAATGACCGGGCTACCTACGCCCAAGTACACCAACCGTCAACGAACAAACATGAGGAAGTAATGCGGATCGGCATACCCAAGGAAATCAAGCCCCAGGAAGGAAGGATAGCCCTGCTGCCCCGGCAGGTAGAGCGTCTTGTGCAGGCAGGACATAGAGTGTTCGTGGAATCCGGCGCCGGTCGGATATCGCGGAGTGAAGACCGGGAATACGAGCAGGCCGGAGCCGCGATTCTGTCGGGACCGGCAGAGGTCTTCGCGGCGGCGGAACTGATCGTCAAGGTCAAGGAAATCCTGCCTCCGGAATATCCCTTGCTGCGCGGGGAGCACATCATTTTAACCAACATCCATGCAGCCATGAATCGGGAACAGTTGGACACCTTTCTTCAGGTCGGGCTGACCGCGATTTCAGCGGAGAACACCCACCGGTTCGGCTCCCCCAACTGCGTTCTGGCCGGAGAAGTGGGCGCGTTGGAGGCCGTTCGGCTGTGTCTGGCTTGCTACGGCGGCACGGGCAGGCACTTCATGGGCCATTTCGGCGAATCAGCCCTCAAGGTGCTGGTGCTGGGTCTGGGCAACGTGGGCCGGGGAGCGGTGCGCACGCTGCTGGGATTGGGGGCAACCGTGATTGGATTGGATGTGTTTGAGGGAGCGCGCAAGGCCGCGGCTCTGGACTGGCATGACCGGAGGATGATCGTCGGCGAGATAGATGAATTGTCGAATTACCTTGAGGATGTCGATGCCGTGGTCAACTGCGTGCTCTGGCCCAAGGAGCGCACTGACCACCTGATCCCGCGCGAAATGTTGGGCCGGTTCAAGCCCGGCGCCGTGATCGTGGACATCTCCTGCGACCAGGGCGGCGCCGTTGAAACCTGCCGCCCCACATCCTGGGCCGAGCCGGTCTACGAGGTGGACGGCGTGCGCCACTTCTGCGTGGACAACATTCCCGGCGCGGTGCCGGTCACGGCCTCGGCCGGTTACGGCGAAGCCCTGATGGACAAGATCCTGGCCATCGCCGCCAAGGGCGTGGTCCAGGCTTGCAAGGACGATCCCTGGCTCGCCCGCGGCCTGACCTGCGCCGGCGGCACGCTGCTGCTTGAAGAGGCCGCCCGGTATCAGAAGCGGGAGTTTACGACAGTGCAGGAATGGTTGGAATCGAGGTAGGAATTCTCACAGGCCTGCACAGAAGGCCTGCGAGAAACAGAACGCAATGTAATACTTGGTTGTATTGTGACTTCACACGCCACTCACCAGGGCGCATGCGAGTGCGCCCTGGTGAGCGGAGATGTTGTGTCCGGCGATCAGGCAATGGTCACGGTGGAATCGAGATAGACGTCTTGGATGGTGTTCAGCAATTTTGCGCCTTCTTCCATGGGACGCTGGAAGGCTTTGCGTCCGGAGATCAGGCCGGAGCCGCCGGCGCGTTTGTTGATCACCGCGGTGACGGCGGCCTCGACGAAGTCGTTCTCAGCGGATGCGCCGCCGCTGTTGATCAGTCCGGCCCGGCCCATGTAGCAGTTGGCCACCTGGTAGCGGCACAGGTCGATGGGATGATCCGAGGCCAATTCAGAGTAGATGCGTTCGTCGAACTTGCCGTAGCTGGAATCGCCCATGTTCAGGGCCTTGTAGCCGCCATTGGTTTTCGGCAGCTTCTGCTTGATGATGTCCGCCTGAATGGTCACGCCGAGATGGTTGGCCTGTCCGGTCAAATCCGCGGCGGCATGGTAGTCCTTGTCCTTCTTGAAGGCCGAATTGCGCAGATAGCACCACAAGATGGTGACCATGCCCAGTTCATGGGCTCGGGCAAAGGCTTCGGCGATCTCGATGATCTGGGTGTCGCTCTCCTCGGAACCGAAGTAGATGGTCGCCCCCACGGCGGCGGCACCCATATCGTAGGCCTGCTCCACGGTGCCGTAGAGAATCTGGTTGTACCGGTTGGGCACGGTCAGCAGTTCGTTGTGGTTGATCTTTACGATGAAGGGGATCTTATGTGCGTATTTCCGGGACATGACGCCGAGCACGCCGAAGGTGGAAGCCACGCCGTTGCAGCCGCCTTCCATGGCCAGCTTGATGATGTTCTCCGGATCGAAATAAATCGGGTTTTTTGCGAAGCTCGCCCCGCCGGCATGCTCGATGCCTTGGTCCACTGGCAGGATGGAAAGGTAGCCCGTGCCGCCAAGCCGTCCATGGTTGAAGAGCCAAGCCAAGTTTCCCAGCACACGATTGTTGCGGTTGGATAAGGCATAGACCCGGTCCACGAAATCCGGTCCGGGAAGATGCAACAGATCCTTGGAAATTTTCGGCGAGTTGAACGCCAGCAGGTTTTCAGCCCGTTCTCCCAACAATTCTTCGACATTACATCCCATAATTTTCTCCTCCATCAGGTCTTTTAAGATCGGCCTGCGCAGCACACTATAGACCGACCATGGTTTGAGACATCAGACAAGCCATCCTGATACATAATCACCTGCTTAACGAAATCCACCCCTCGACGGCCCCCACGAATGAAATCCCGCTGAAGAAGTGTGAGATGCGGATGGAATGCATTGCGCGTGCCACGTAAATGGTGCGGTCCTGGGCGGACGGCTAGCTTTCCCCGCTAACCCGCAATCCGTCGGAGTTGTTCGAAGTCGCTGAATCCTTGCAGAACCTTCTGGATTCCGTCCTGCATCAGAGTTCGCATCCCCTGTGACATGGCCTGGGTGCGAAGTGCCTGGGCAGTGGCGTTGCTTGAGACCATGGAGCGGATTTCCTCCGTGCCCACCAGCAGTTCATGGACGCCCATGCGGCCCTTGTAGCCGCTGTCGCCGCAGGCCTTGCAACCGTAGGCCCGGTAGAGGATCAAGGGCTCGGCCGTGAGGGGCAGCTCATGGAGGCAGTCTTCGCCGTAATGTCGGCGAATGAACCGAATTTCTTCCTCCGAAGCCTGGTAGGGAATCTTGCATTTGCCGCACAGGGTGCGCAGCAGTCGCTGGGCGAGCACGCCGAGCAGGGCATCGGCAAAGCTGACCGGCTCCACGCCGAGATCCAGGAGTCGGACAAGGGTTTCCGGGGCCGAGTTGGTGTGCAGGGTGGAGAAGACAAGGTGGCCGGTCAGAGAGGCCTCGATCCCAATCTGGGCTGTTTCCGAGTCGCGCATCTCGCCGATCATGATCACGTCCGGATCAGCTCGCAGAAAGGAACGCAGGGCCGAGGCAAAAGTCAGTCCGATCTTGGAATGGACCTGGACCTGCTGCAAGCCGGGCTGCGTGATTTCCACCGGGTCCTCGGCGGTCCAGATCTTGCGGTCCGGCTGGTTGATATGGCCGAGCACGGCGTGCAGGGTTGTGGTTTTCCCGGAACCCGTCGGCCCCACCACCAGAAAAATGCCGTGGGGCCGGGCGACGATGTCCAGAATCCGCTCGTGATTCGTTGATGACAGAGAGAGACGGTTCAGAGGCATGGCTTCGCTCGCGGAAAGCAGGCGCAGCACAGCGGATTCCCCATGCACCGTGGGCAGTGTCACGACCCGCAGTTCCAGCGGCTTGCCACCCAGACGGACCAGGCATTTTCCGTCCTGAGGCTTGCGGCGTTCCGCGATATCAAGTCCGGACATGACCTTGATCCGGGCTATGACCGCACGGACGTGGCTGGCCGGAATTTTCAAGGTCTGGTGGCACAGGCCGTCGACTCGGTATCGAACCTGGGCAGCCGCATTGGCACCCTCGGGTTCGATGTGAATGTCCGATGCATTCTGGCGATGCGCCTCTTGAATCAGCTTTTTGACCAGGATGATCACGGTTGCCGTATTTTCGCTCAAGGCGTCTTCAAGGTGATCCTCGCGTTCCAGTTCGCCGCCTTCCTCTTCCAGGCGGTCCACGAGATCGGAGATGCCTGCTTCGGAGGATTTGTCCAGGTCATGACGGAGATAGCGCTGAATGTCCTCGGGCAGGCCGATCCGCATAATGTAGCGATCCGCCGGGATGATTTTTTGGATTTCCTGAATTCTTTGACTGTCCGTGGGATCGTCGATGAGAATCACCACCTCCTGGTGATCCCCGGAAAGGGGCAGCCAGTTGTTGTTGCGCAAGTACTGCTCCGAAACTCCGTCCACAAGATGCAGCGCCGGCATGATTTCGGGATCGTAGGCCATGTACGGCACCTGGTGGAATTGTTCCAGCGAGTACCCGACTTCCTCGGGCCGCAGGCCGGCATCCGAGACCAGCAAGTGAGTGAGAGAAACCTGTTCCGCGGCGGCTCGTTTTTGCAGTTCCGAGAGCCGTTCCCGGGAAATCCGATTTTTCAGGATGAGATAATCGTATGGTCCGTTGGTTCCATGAAACTCGTAGGAGAACTGCCGGCCAATGATCATCCCGATTTTCTGGGCGTTGCGCAGATCCACTTCACTGAACACCGTCCCACTGGTGCAGTTCAAAAGCTGCAGCACGCCAAGGCCGACATTTTTGTGATGAATGGGAACAACCACCATGGATCTGCTCCGAAAGCCGGTTTGGCGGTCAAAACCCGCATTGAAGCGCAGGCAGGGATGAATCGCTTGAAGCTCTCCGGAATCGTACACGTCCCTGATCAGCAGGGTAGCATGGTTCAAGGCGACATATCCGGCTATGGAGGCCGGCGAGAGAGGAAGGCGGATTTCCTTGATTTCGTTGCCGGACTTGAACTTGGAAACAATTTCCTGCTCGTTGCGCAGGCGTTGATAGATGGTCAGCCGTTCAGCCCGCAACAACCTGAGCAGGTCCTGCTCAATAATGGGCAGGATATCCTGGAAGCTGTCCTGGGTGGAAATGCGTTGGACAATTGAATTGAACAGGGCTTGATAATCGCATGAAGCATGTCCGTGGCTTGCGTCCGTTCCAGTCATATTAACATCCTTCGTAAGACGGAGGAGAGGGTATCCGGGTTTGCGTTGATGGATTTATGGCGAACAGACAGTGCATTCACAGCCTCGCAATCGCAATCGCAATCGATATCGAATCGAAAAATAGATTATGAGACTATTGCTATCGATTGGGATATCGATTGCGTAATTACAATTACGATTACGATTACAATTACGATTACGATTACGATTACGATTACGATATTGATGAATTGCGAGTTCGATTCGGTTCCTCGCAACAATGCCAAGTTGAACCAGATAAATCTTTTTGATCACCGGCATGCCGAAATAAAAATCCCACCTCCGGAAGATTTCGAAGGTGGGATCAATTATGCATTCCGTCCGGCGGGCGCGGTTCAGGAAGCGGGTAGCGGAATTATTTTTTCAGCCACGCCATCATGCCTCGCAGGCGCTCTCCGACTTCCTCGATGGGATGCTCTTCCACCTGGCGGCGCAGAGCGTAGAAGCTGGGCCTTCCGGCCTGATTTTCCAGGATCCATTCCCGAGCGAAATGGCCCTGCTGGATCTCTTCCAGGACGCGCTTCATTTCCTGCTTCACCCGTCCGTCCACCAGGCGCGGGCCGCGGGTCAGGTCCCCGTATTCGGCGGTGTCACTGATGGAGTGGTGCATCTTCTTGAATCCGCCTTCGTAGAGCAGGTCCACGATCAGCTTCAGTTCGTGCATGCACTCGAAGTACGCCACTTCGGGCTGATATCCGGCCTCGATCAGGGTTTCGTAACCGGCCCGGATCAGCGCGCTGACGCCGCCGCAGAGCACGGCCTGTTCACCGAACAGGTCCGTTTCGGTTTCTTCCTGGAAGGTGGTCTGCAGAACGCCGGAACGGGTCGAACCGATACCGCGGGCATAGGCCAACGCCGTGGCCAGGGCCTGTCCGGAAGCGTCCTGGTGCACGGCGATCAGGGCCGGCACGCCTCCGCCGCGCTCATATTCCCGGCGCACCAGATGCCCCGGGCCCTTGGGAGCGACCATGACCACGTCCACGTCCTTGGGAGGCAGGATCTGATTGAAATGAATATTGAAGCCATGGGCGAAAACAAGGGTTTTGCCCGCCTTGAGATGGGGCAGGACTTCCTCGTTGTAGACCTTGGGCTGGTACTGGTCCTGAACCAGAATCTGGATCACGTCCGCGGCTTTTGCCGCATCCGCCGCGCTCATGGGCTCGAAGCCGTGTTCCTTGGCCAACTGCCAGTTTTCGCCGCCGGCTCGCTGGCCGATCACGACATTGCAGCCGGAATCCCGCAGATTCTGGGCGTGGGCATGGCCCTGGCTGCCGTAGCCGATGATGGCCACGGTTTTCCCGGCCAATGGCTCCAGAGGGGCATCCTGTTCATAAAATACGCGCATTCCTACTCCTTTTCATGCTCAAAATACGTGCTGATGTAAGACGGTTTCGGACGCAAGAGAGATGCGCCCGTCTGCTCTGCAGGTTTCGTAGTCATCCTTGGGGTAATTATCAAGAACCGCTGATCACTCCATCTGCATGCTGCGGCGCATGGCCACTGTGCCCGTGCGGGCAAATTCCTTGATGCCGAAGCGCTGAAGCAGGCTCACGATGGCCTTGATCTTGCCCTGGTCGCCGGTGATTTCCAGGGTCAGCTCGTTGCTGCTCACGTCCACGACCTTGCACCGGAAGATGTCAGCGATGCGAAGGATTTCGGCCCGGCGATCGTCCTCCGCGTTGACCTTGATCAAAACCATTTCCCGTTCAACAGACTGGAGGTGGGTCAGGTCCACCACTTTGACCACGGTGACGAGCTTGCGCAGTTGTTTGGTGATCTGCTCGATGATCTGCTCGTCGCCCGACGTGGTGATGGTCATCAGGGAAATGCCGTCCTCTAAGGTAGGGCCGACATTGAGGGTTTCAATGTTGAACCCCCGGCCGCTGAACAAGCCGACAACCCGGGAGAGCACTCCGGGCTCGTTTTCCACAAGTACCGACAGCACATGACGCATCAGAGGCCTCCTTTACACCAGCAGCATGTCGGTCAGCGCAGCGCCGGCCGGGACCATGGGATAGACGTTTTCTTCGGGTTCCACGACCACGTCCACGATGACCGGACCGGATACCGCAAAAGCTTCCCGGAGCACGCTTTCAACGTCCGCCGCTCTGGTCACCCTGAATCCCCTTGCTCCGTAGGCTTCGGCCAGCTTCACGAAGTCCGGGTTGATATGCATGCACGTGGAGCAGTAGTTCTTGGCATAGAACAGTTCCTGCCATTGCCGGACCATCCCCAGGTATCCGTTGTTCAGGATGACGATTTTCACCGGGATGTTGTAGCTCACCGCGGTGGCCATTTCCTGGATGTTCATCTGGATTGAGCCGTCGCCCGCAATGTCGATCACCAGCTTGTCCGGGAAGGCCACCTGGGCGCCGATGGCGGCGGGAAAGCCGTAACCCATGGTTCCCAGGCCGCCGGAGGTGAGGAAGGTTCGCGGACGATGGAACCTGGAGAACTGGGCCGCCCACATCTGGTTCTGCCCTACTTCCGTGGTAATGATCGCTTCGCCCTTGGTCAGCTCATAAATTTTTTCAACGACAAATTGCGGTTTGATGGGTTCTTCACTGAAAGTGTAGCGTAGGGGATGATTCTGCCGCCATTCCTGGAGCTGATTCAACCAGGGCTCATGCACAGCGGCCCAGTCGGGGCATTCCGCGCAGATTTCCAGTTCCTCGCGGATGGCGCGCAGAGCGTGCAGGCAGTCCGCCACGATGGGGATGTCCACGTTGACGTTCTTGCGGATGGATGTGGGATCCACGTCAATATGCACCACCTGGGCTGAAGGGGCGAAGGAACTGATCTTTCCGGTCACCCGGTCGTCGAAGCGCGCTCCAACCGCCAGAAGCAGATCCGTGTGTCCCACGGCCATGTTCGCGGCATATGTGCCGTGCATCCCGAGCATGCCCAGCCACAGGGGGTCGTCGCCAGGAAAGGCGCCCAGGCCCATCAGGGTGGAGGTGACCGGAATGTGCAGGTTCCGGCACAGCCAGGTCAGTTCCTCGGAGGCGTCCGAGGAGATGACCCCGCCGCCGGAGTAGACCAGCGGGCGCTTGCTGTTGCGCAGAAGCTCCGTGGCCTTGCGCACCTGCCGGCGGTTCGGTGCGAGGTTGGGATTGTAGCTGCGCATGCTGATGGTTTCAGGATATTCATATGTGCATTTGGCCTGGAGAACATCCTTGGGCAGGTCAACGAGCACCGGTCCGGGACGTCCGGTCCGGGCAAGATAGAAGGCCTGTTTGATGATCCAGGCCAGGTCCTTCACTTCCTTAACCAGGTAGTTGTGTTTCACGCACGGTCTTGAAATGCCGACGATATCAACTTCCTGGAACGCATCGTTGCCGATCAAGGGTGTCGGGACCTGGCCCGTGATAATAACGACGGGGATGGAATCCATATAGGCGGTGGCGATCCCGGTAACCGTGTTCGTCGCCCCCGGTCCGCTCGTTACCAGACATACTCCGACGTTGCCCGTTGCCCGCGCATATCCGTCCGCGGCATGAATGGCCCCTTGCTCGTGGCGGACCAGAAAATGTCGCAACTTCGGATATTCGGGCAGGTGATGGTAGATGTCGATGACAGCTCCGCCGGGAAATCCGAATACGGCGTCCACCTTTTCATGAAGCAGGCACTCCAGCAGGATTTGCGCCCCCGTCCTTTCCATATCAGGCCTCCGATTGGCGATGCTTGTCCAGGATCTGTTGCATTTTAGTCTTCCCCGCCAGCTTTTTCTTCTTCAAAAGCTTCAGTTCCGCATCTTCCGCGGGCGAGAGATAGGGTTTACCTTCGAACCTTGCCAGCTGTTTCTTATATTCCTGGTGATCATTCCATAATTCGGCAAGTTCCGGGTTCCCATCCACCAATTTACCAATGAGATCCACTTCATGCTGTTCCATGGGCATCACTCCTTAAGGTTGTCGTAAAATGTTAATCTAGGTTCTACCTGCGAGGGAACAACTTTTCCCAGTCAGGTTTCGCTTCCGCGACAATACGCAGCATCTTTCTTCTTCCTGTCATGCCCTTGACGATTTGCACCTGATCACGACGCAGTCCCAACAGCGCCGCAATGAATACGGTCAAAGACCGATTGGCCTTGTTGTCAACGGCTGGAGCGGCAATGCGGACCTTCAGACAACCGTCCATGATTCCGACGGCGCAGTCTTGCTTGGCGCCGGGTTGAATCCATACCGGCAGCAGCCAGGAGCAGTCCATCTGCTGAACAATACCGTCGAGGACCATGATCCATTCCGGTTACAGTCTCGCCGCGAACTGATACAGCGAATTGACGATGAAAATCTGTACGAACCGAATTCCCAGCAACAGAACGATGGGGGAGAGATCAAATCCCCCGATCATGACAAAGGGTACTGTGCTTCTGATCTTGTTCAAGACCGGGTCGGTGAGCGAGCGTAACGCTCGGACAATAGGATTGTACGGGTCCGGATTGACCCAGGAGAGCAGCGCCGAAATGATCACGATCCAGAAGTAGATGCTCAGGATCGAGTTCAGGACAAAAGCCAGCGCCATGATAAAGTTAGCCAGAATACCCATTCATCCTCCTTGCCTCAGGCTCGTTTCATCAGCCATTGGCTTAACATGAAAAAGTTTGGAATGTGCAGGTTGCAGCACAGCTTTTCGTTCTTGTAGGCCCAAAACCGGACTCCGGCTGCAACAGCGGCCTGTTCATCCACCTTGGTGTCGCCGATAAAGGCGATCTCGTCTCTGCTGACGCCCCAGACATTCAGGATCTTGTGCAAGCCTTCCGGATGCGGCTTGGGAAAGGTGACCGTGGCCGCGGTTTCCACGGGATGGAAAAAAGAGGTCAGTGCGTAATGGTGCAGAATAGATCCCATGGTATTTGTTCTGTTGGTGCAGATGGCCATGCGCAGGCCCTTGGAGCGAGCTGTTCGCAGGGCGCGTTCCAGGCCCGGCTCCAATTGCAGATAGGGCATCAGATCGGCGTAGTTGATTTTTTTCCGGATGGCATCAAGTTGGCTCCAATGTTCGCGCGGAATGATCCGGCGCATGGAATCGTGTACCGCATGGCTGTGAACGTAGGATTCTTCCTCCGCGTTCATTGGTCCGAGGCCGATGACCCGGCGCATGGCGTTGTAGAACTCCATGTTGGCCTGAAACGAATCCAGAATGACCCCGTCGCAGTCCAAGACGAGGCCTTTCAGTCGGGGATCGATCACGGCGTCCAGAGCGGTTCTCATGAAGACGCATCCTCGCGCAGGTCGTTTCCAGAGGCGGGCAGGAGCATGAATCGCGGCTGCGCGAGCCAAGGTTTGTGCTCCGGACAGCGGGTTTTGCCCATCAGTTTCCAGCCCGGGGCATGGATGATCCGGGCACCCGTTTTGCGGGCGGTTGAACGGAGAAGATCAGAGGCCTGGAGTTCGGTCAGCGCTTCCTCTGAGCAGGAAGCAATGTCCGTTAATGCGTCCGTCACGTCTTGATGCCTGGAAAGCAGCGCGGTCGACTCCGGCAGAAAAAAGAGGACCGCCTCCAAAATTCCCGACCAAGCCACGACCTGGTCCTGTTCCGGAGCGGCCATGGCAGCGCGGACGCCGAAAAGTTCGTCCAGATCCTCTCCATCCCCCACGCCCAGGGATTGTTCAAGATGTGCGAAGCCGTCGTCAATGCCCTGCTGGATGTTTCGGATTTCGAGCGTCTGTTCTTCATGTTGCCAGGCCAGTAACAGGGTCTGTTGGGAGCGCACGGCGGGGTCCTCCCGCCGGGGTTCGGCTCCTCCCGTCAGCTTGGACTGAATAGAGTAGACCGTTTGGGAATAAAAATCGTCCCCGGTCATTGCCGCCGCTTTCAGCGCCCCGACGCTCCGGCCGCGTTCCAGGGCGAAGGAAGCGGATTCCCGCAGGAAGATCTTCGCCAGTTCTTCGGAAAGAGGCAGATTGGAAGGACGCCATATTCTCCCGGAACCGTTTTCATTGATGCCCGGATCAAGAAACAGCACTTCTTCAGGCAGATCTTCAAGAAGATCCGCGGATTCCATTTCCGGATGCAAAAACGGGAAGTTTAGGATCAGAGGGTGTTGCCGGCGTTGGGGAGTCTTTTTTTCTTTTGATTGAGATGTCATGTTTAATGATGCTCCGGTTCTTTCGGCAGTCCGGATGAACGTAGTGCAAAACTCCTGCATGCCCCGGTACAGGAGGGCAGCGCCCTGATACATAAATGCCCATGCAAAAAGATGCAATCCAGCTCAGAGTTTGTTCCCGCACGGCGGTACTGTGGACACAGCAGTACGGGCTCCAGATCCAGGACAGTATTTTCCGCGATAAATGTCATGGACTCCTCCAAGGTCAACCTATACTGCTCCGCCGTGTCCAGCATGCCGGAGTGCGCGTTTTCCCATGCCGTAAGTACGCGGCATTGCAGGCGACTGGAGCCGATAGGATGAAGAATGTCGTCCTTGGCACATCTGTCAACAACGGAGAAACGGCAGGATCTGGCTGGAAAGGCAAGTATTTTCGCATGCATGCGCAATGCCTTTGTTTGTGGTGAGAAAAGAATGCCGTTGGTTTAAAGGGAAAATTCAGGTTATCATAACCGGATGAAATGTCCAGGTATCTTTTTGCGTATGAATCATTGACCTCTTGTTCAAGCCGGAGTAGAAATTGAAAATGTTTCTTAAGGAGGAGATTGCATGTTCGGAATTGGCATGACAGAACTCATCGTGGTGCTGGTGATCATCCTGGTCATCTTCGGTGCAAACAAGCTGCCCGAAATCGGGTCCGGCATGGGCCGAGCCATCAAGAATTTCAAGAAGGCAACAACGGAGCCTGAGGAAATAGAAGTTTCCTCGAAAGACAAAGAGCCCGCGGAATCCAAGGAAACCAAAGGATCGTCCTAGTCTGCGCATTTGCCGCAACGGAAAAAAGCTCCCGGGCAGTCCTCGATTTGGAGGATTGCCCGTTTTTTTTGGCAGCCCTCGAAAACTACGTCCGCGGCGCTGATTGCATCTTGTCAGGGAAGACGGAGCAGAGTAGTCAAAAAGCAGGAGACAATCATGACACGACCGATATCAAAAATGGATACCCTCAGTCCGACGAATCTGGAGCGACCCAAGTCGCCGAACCCCGAAGCCAAGGATACCGCCTTGGCTGTTGCCGCATGGCTTGAAGAAAAGAAAGGGGTGAACGTCAACGTTCTGGATGTTTCGCCTTTTTCTTCCGTGGCCGACGTGATGGTCATCGTTACGGCCCAGGGCCCACGGCACGCGCAGGCCCTGGCGGATTGGCTTCTGGAAAAATTCGCTGAAAACGGCGGCTCTTATCTCGGCATGGAAGGGTATTCCGAAGGCTTATGGATCCTTGTGGACGCCAACGACATCCTGATTCATATCTTCCAGGAGGAAACGCGGAAGTTCTATAACTTGGATGGACTCTGGTCCCAGAGCCGATCCCTGCTTCCGGACGCGAACAAAGTCGAGGGCGCCGCCGGAGCAAGCGAGGCCAAGACGGACGCCGAAGATTCATCTGGAACTGTTCGGAATTAACCATGAACTCCGGAAAAAAAGCCATGCTGCCGGTTAAGCCGGTGCGTATGGAAATAATCTACATCTATCCGTGTCCCTTTTGCGGCCGGGAACTCCCGCTTGCCTCCCCCACGCAACCGGCCCTGGCCCACTGCGACATGTGCAAGAACCAATACCCCGTCGTGCCCATCGACGAGCGTATGACTCGCTTTTTGAAGCTGGTCAACGCCGACGGCAAGGCCGCCATCGACCAGGATTACCTCTAGATCATCCCCCAGAATAATTTTTTTTTCTTGCCCCATGATTCACGACCACATCCTTTCCCTCATCGGCCACACGCCGCTTGTCGCCCTGGGACTACTGAATCCTTATGCCGCGCGGGTCCGTATCGCGGCCAAGCTTGAAGATTTCAATCCGGGAGGTTCAATCAAGGATCGGGTTGCCCTGGCCATGATTGAACAGGCTGAGGCATCCGGGACCTTGACGCCGGAGAAGGTGATCATCGAGGCCACTTCCGGAAATACCGGGATTGGGTTGGCCATGGTCTGCGCGGTCAAGGGCTACAAGCTGAAGCTGCTCATGCCGGAATCCGCCTCTGAGGAACGCAAGCGGATCATGCTGGCCTACGGAGCTGAAATTCATCTCACGCCCGGCCATCAGAGCACGGATGGCGCCATTGAAGAAGCCTACCGGCTGTACCGGGAATCCCCCGACCGGTACGTGCTCATGGATCAGTTCAATAATCCGGCCAGCATTGCCGCCCACTACCGGACCACGGCCCAGGAAATTTGGGATCAGACCGAAGGTCGGGTGACCCATGTCGTGGCGACGCTGGGAACCTCCGGAACCGTGATGGGGCTGACCAAGCGGCTCAAGGAACTCAACCCGAAGATTTGCATCGTGGCGGTGGAACCCTTTGCCGGCCATAAGATTCAGGGCCTCAAGAACATGCAGGAGTCGTATCCGCCGGGGATCTACGACAAGCATGCTCCGGACAGGATTTTGAACGTGGAGGATGAATCGGCCTTCGATCTGTGCCGTAAACTTGCCGCCCAGGAAGGGATTTTCGCCGGAATGAGTTCCGGTGCGGCCCTGAGCGGCGCCTTGCAGCTGGCCCGGGAACTGGACCAGCAGGTTGATTCGGAAGCAGAGCCGCCTTTGGTGGTGACCATTTTCCCGGACAGCGGCATCCGGTATCTCAGCACTCCCCTTTTCGCCCCGCCCCAGGAGCAAGGTGTCCAGGTTCGCGACCTGAAGCAGCGAGGGATGGTTTCCCTGCGTTCCGGCAAGGCCGGACTGCGATTTTTCACTCCCGGGCCGAGCCTGGATCAGTGGGCCGACATCAGCGCTTGGCGGCGGATAGTACTGCTGGATGTTTTGGCCAGGTTTCAGCGGCAGAAGGATAACCAGGCCGAGGTGCTGGTGGCCATTGCCGATCTCGACGACCGGGCCGTGGCCGCGGCCCGAGCCGAGGGCAAGAGTCTGGATGAATCGGGCCGGGAAATCCTGGCCGGGATCAGGGAACTGGCGGGGCTTTTGGGCGTCAGCGACGCGGTTCAATTTATTTCGGCCGGCCGGGACGTCCCGGGGCTGATGTCCGCGTGTCGGAAGCTGCTCAGCAAGGGACTCGGCTACGAAAAGCTGCGTTCGGTGTATTTCGATGTGCTCCGGGACAAGAACTACGGCTCTCTTCTCGGCGTTGATCCGGAAAAGTTGCGGGCCGGCATGACCGTGGACCTGGACGGCTACGTCAAGGACAATCCCCGGGATTTCACGCTTCTCAAGCGCACCTCCCTCGCCGAACTCAAGGACGGGTATTTTCTCCAGACCGAATGGGGCAACGTGCGCCCGAGCTGGTACCTGCAGATGGCCGGCGCGGTTCTGCAGGGATCGTCGCCCGAGCTGACCCTGGTGCTCGGCGATGAGGACCATAAGTTCCCTCACTTGGAAAATCTTTCCTCCATCTGGCGCGGCGCGGCCAATTTTCAGCCCCAGGCCTGGATCACGGCCCAATCCTCCATATGCGCCGAGCCGGCACAGGACTCCTCGCTGACGCATTTCCTGGACAAGGGAAGCGATGCCCTGGCCCTGCGCTTTTGGTTGCTCTCCGGTTCGTATCACTCGGCTCTCCAGTGCTCGGCGGACAATCTGGCCATGTGGTCCAGAAACCAGCAGCGGATTCAACAGACATTAGTCCGGCTGCACGCTCTGGCTGAAACGGAAGCCCCGTCCCCGGCACCCGTTCAGAACAGGAGCGTCGGACAGAACATAAGTCAGAGCATTGGTCAGTTGCTGTTCAACGTAAAGCAGTCCTTCACGGATTGTCTGGAAAACGACCTTAATCTCCCCGCTTTCTGGCCGACGTTGTTCCAATGCTCCAGGGATATCAATACTGCCATCAACCAAAGCCGCCTCGATTCCGGCGAAGCCTCGGCCTGCATGGATCTCTTCCGCCATTTGGATGAAGTCCTGGGGCTCTTGGATTGGGCGATCATTCCTTGCCGACAAAAAGAAATCCCGGAGCACGTCCGTACGCTGTGCACTCTCCGCGCCGATGCCCGTCGACAAAAAAACTACGCCGAAGCAGACCGACTGCGCCGGGAAATCGAGACCGCCGGCTACCGCATCCAGGATACAGCAGACGAACCGCTGATATTCCGCCGCTGATCCTTCAACCTTTCAGACAGTAAAGTTCAATGCTTGAAATAAAAACGATGGCGTGAAAAAAATCATTTGACATTTCATCGCCGAAGCACTAAATATCATATTCTTTGACGCGGGGTGGAGCAGTATGGCAGCTCGTCGGGCTCATAACCCGAAGGCCGGAGGTTCAAATCCTCCCCCCGCTACCAGAAATTTCAAGGGTTACAGTCGACAGACTGTAACCCTTTTTCGTTGGTGCCAACATATTGCTAACAAGAAATTTGCTGGGTTCACGGGCGACGATCCTCCCGCCAAGGAAATATCCTTGATTTAATTGACCTTCTTGTCCAAACAGATAGCTCCAGAACCATCCACGCCCATATCCTGCTTTTGGTGAATCTCAACGAAGCATCCGCCCACCCCAGACTGCGTTCTCAGCGGCCTCGGTACCGGCCTCGCCACAGCGTCGCACAGCAAGGCATCCTCGTCTTCCAGCAGCTTTCAAAAACCAGACTGGCCTCGGTAGGACCAAGCAGGCCCCACTCATCGACTCAAGCACCCGGCGAACCAAGGCGTTGATGAGGTTGCAGGGCCTTGAAACAATTGAAAGCATTAAGCCGAAGTGCCAAAAAAAGGGAACACCGCATTGGGCGTTCCCTGTCAGCAGAGGCGGGGATGAGAAACAGGATTGGTCAGCTGTAGTCAAGGGCTGAGAGCACGATTTTAATCTCAATAAGAGTGTCTTGCTTTGAGGGCAGCAAGCCGCCTGTTGTCTGAAGCTGCGTTCGGACCGCAGTGTTGCTACAGCCCACTGAAGTCAACCAGCCAAATCCTCCGGTTGTTTGCCGAAATGGTTCTCCATCCCTTTGCACAACACATTCGCCGCCGCCCCGAGATCCTGGTCATATTCGGCGCGACATGCCTCGCATATGACCATGATCCTCGCTGACATATCCTTTGCTATTTTGTTTTTGCACTCCGGACAAGTCCTGGAGGCTTTGTCCGATTTGCCGAAGATGAGCAGGCTGCCCGTCTTGTTGCAGAAATTTTGCAGTTCCTGCCGGAACGCGCCGGGTGATGCGACTCTGGCCCATTTGTTGGATGCACGTTGCAGCGCCAGTGGCGTGTCCTCGGCGTCCTTCTTCCTGCTGGACCAGGCCAGGTTGAACTCTTCCAGAAATACATGGGTATAGGTCTCGGCCAGTTTCTTGGCGAACAACCGGAACGCCTCCCTCCGCCTGTAGCGCATCTTCCGGCTCAGGTTGGAGTGCCAGGAATAGAGGTGGACAAAGCGCTTACGCCACTGGGCGAGGTCTTCGAAGACCTCCTGGTCCGCCTCCTGCCTGTCGTTTGCCCAGGTGTCGGCCAGGTGCAGGAAATACTGGTGCGACTTGACCACGGACACCTTTTGCAAGTCCAGCCAATGGGGGAGGTGTTCATGCTGCTTGCCCCAGTCGAGCAGCTGAGCTGTGATCTGGTCACGATTCTTGTCCAGCACGGACTTCAGCCCGTCCAGCCGATCCTGCGTGGCCACATACCCGACATCGAGGCGGAAGACGCCCTGTTGTCCGTCCGAGTCCACCCAGGCGGCGACTCTGAGGCCGTCGTCAGTCTTTCGCCAGCCCAGGTCCAGGCCGATGCAGTGTTGAACTTTCCGGACCTGCCCCGGCTGCGCGCCAGTCTGGGGTTCACGTTGGGCTTCCGGTTGAACTTCCGGGAGGACGACCGTGAGGTCCAGCTCCCACACCCAATCCAGGCCGACTTTCCTGCGCGAGACCTGAGCCTTCTTGATCTTGCCCTCTTCAGGTACCGGGCGATGCAGGACAATGGGGAATTCGAACCAGATCGGCTCGCGTCCCTGAAATCCCTCCGAGCCGATTCTGATCCTGCCCTGTGTTCTGGAAAGGCGACGCCGCTCGGCTCTGTCCGGGCTGGTCCAGGTGTCATCCGGCACCGGCCCCAGCTGCAACTGAGTGTTGATGCCCTCAAGGATTTCACTGAAGGGGGGGCCGTGCATCAACTGGACCGTCAAGCGGCCCTGGCCCGTGAACGGGCGGAACGTGAAGTCAGCGGGCAGCCCCTGGGCGCGCTTGCGCAGGATGTGCTTGCGGGCCGTCTCCATGCTGTTCAGCACGGCGTTGTAGTTGCACCAGTAGAGCCCCAGGGCGGCGAACTCGCGGCGCTTGTCGTTAATTTCCTGCAACCGCTGTGTGTTCAGGGCCTCGGCCTGGGGGCGGATAATGCCCTTGATGCGTTCCCGCAGTTCCTTGCGCTCGATTTTCAGTGCTTTGATCTGCCCCTTGATGTCCGCGATCTGTTTCTTGGTGGCCGGGTCCGTGGGCACGACCTTCCTGGCATTTTTCCGTTGGGCCTTTATATCGGAATTGATGTGCTCAAGGCTCTCGTTCATGCTGTCGATGCGTTCCTGGACGGCGCCGAGTCGGGCATCGGCGCCAGTGCGCAGCTCGTCGTACTTGACGGCATGAGCCTTTTCGATCTCCACCAGGGCGTTCCAGAACCGGTTCTGCAGCCGGAACTGCTCGAAAACCTGATCAGGCAGACGCTGGTCAGGCCCTTCGATGTTCTTTCCGAGGCCGTATTTGTAGATTCTGGGGGGCATTCAGGCTCTCAGGTGGCAACAATTGTTTGGCAGATTGTTTCAAGATTCACGCCAGTGATGCATCAAATAAGAAGCATTATAATCAAAATGCTATAACAAATCCATGCCGCACTCCTCCACATATACAGTCCTCTCCTGGATGCCCAGCAGGCGTACCGCAGTTGACAGATTTGTGCGGACCATGTCTATGCACTTTAGTTCTCGTAGACCTAAATGAAGAATTTATATGCCTCTTACAGGAGGGGAGAGACAGAACGTCATTTTTTGCATATTTACCGAGATGTGCCACAATTGTTGCAATACGGACTTGAATGAGGCAATGAATCTCAGGTGAGTAATTCATAGCGAATCGATTCAAACTGAACATGCCAAAGGTAACCATGGCCAGCGCAACGAACAGCGAAACTACGGCCCACCATGCTACCGGCACGATAGAGATCAGCGTGGTAGTGCCCGTGTACAACGAGGCAGCAAGTATTGCCGACCTGATCCACAATATCCGGGACGTATTGAAGAGACTAGGACGCGTTTTTGAGATCCTGGTGGTGGACGACGCCTCCATGGACGGGTCAGGAGAACAAGCCCGGGCCGCTGGGGCAAAGGTGATCAGCCACCCCTGCAACCTGGGCAACGGCGCGGCGGTCAAGACCGGGATGCGGCAGGCCCGAGGCGACATCTCCGTCCTCCTTGATGGCGACGGCCAGCATGGCGCGGCGGATATCCCCAGTCTGTTGGAAAAGCTAGACCAAGGTTTTGACATGGCCGTGGGCGCACGGAGTCGAAATTGTCAAGCCAATTTGGGCCGGATGCTGGCCAACGGTTTTTATAACCGGATGGCCACATGGATGACAGGCAGGCGTATCGATGACCTGACTTCCGGGTTCCGGGCCGTGCGGACGGCCAAGTTCCGGGAATTTCTGCACCTCCTCCCCAACGGCTTCTCCTACCCCACCACTATCACCATGGCCTTTTTCCGCAGCGGATATCCAGTAACCTACGTGCCCATCACCGCGGGCAAACGCCCCAGGAGCAGTTCCAGCAGTATCCGGCCCCTGCGCGACGGAATGAGGTTCCTGATCATCATCCTGCGCATCGGCACCCTCTATTCGCCCATGAAGATCTTCCTCCCCTCAAGCATGGCATTTTTCCTGCTAGGTCTGGGATATTATCTTTACACCTATGCCACTGCCGGTCGTTTCACGAACATGAGTGCCCTGCTCCTAACCACCTCCGTGTTCGTGTTCCTGATCGGCTTGGTCTCCGAACAGATCACCCAGCTCATGTACCGGCCGGTGATTATGCCCACATCGCACAGGATTGAGACCGAAATTGCAAAAAGGCAATGAAGCTCCTCCTTGTCACCACCAGCTACCCGGAAAGCAATGAAGGCGAGGCCGCGGCGGGTTTTTTCGTCAAGGACTTCGCGGATGCCCTGCATGCTGAAAATAACGAGGTCGAAGTCGTCGCACCGGCCAGGAACTCCCTGTACACAAATGAGAGCGGCGTCGGGGTGCGGCGTTTCGCTGTTCCCCGTTTGCCGCTTTCCCTGCTCCGCCCGTCTTCTCCAGGGCACTGGCCGGCCGTCGTGCGAACATTGGCTGGCGGGTATCGCGCCGTTGAGCATTCCTGCGCCGAACAACGGCCCCACCATATCCTGGCTTTATGGGCCTTGCCCAGCGGAGCCTGGGCGGCCAGGGCCGGGCGGCGCCTCAACATACCCTACAGCACTTGGGCCTTGGGCAGCGACATCTGGTCGCTGGGCCGCATACCGGTCATCCGAACGATATTAGGCAGTGTCTTGCGCGGCGCATCCCACAGTTTCGCCGACGGCTTCGCCCTGGCCCTGGATGTGGAACGGTTGTCAGGCCGGGCTTGCGGTTTTTTGCCCAGCAGCCGTTTTTTCCCGTGCAAGGCGCGAAACCGGTGGCGCGTTCAGGAGCCATGCCGGTTGGCCTATCTGGGGCGATGGCACCCGAACAAGGGGGTGGACATCCTGCTCGACTCCTTGAATATGCTGGAAAAGGAGGCCTGGAGCCGGATCGAGGGCATTCGGATTTGTGGCGGAGGGCCTCTGCGGGAAGCCGTTCATGAAGCTGGGGCCAGGCTTGCGGGAATGGGCAGACCGGTTGAAATTGGCGGTTTCCTGAACCGTGATCAGGCCGTGGAACTCTTTGAGTGGGCGGACTACGTGCTGCTGCCTTCGCGCATTGAGAGCATTCCCGTGGTATTTTCCGATGCCATGGCCGCGGGCTGCCCCGTGGTTGCCATGCCCGTGGGAGACCTTCCGCGCTTGGTGCAAGAGCATGAAGTCGGGATTCTTTCGGAATCCGTAACACCTCAAGGATTTGCAGTGGCGCTGGAGCGTGCCTTGGCGATGTCCACTGACCGCTTTCGCGGCAACATCGCCCATGTGGCGAGATTGTTCGATGTTCGGTCGGCGGCTGTTCAGTTCATGGAATGCTTGAAAAAGCCGTCTTCTGGAAAATGAACAAGACATTGTAATACTGGTGGCGAGGTCTTCCGGTCCGCTGCTCCATTTGGCGCAATTCCCAATCAGCGATGGTCGGCAACCAGGATCGGGGAATCAGGCCGTAGCGGATAAGATATATCATCCACCACCGGGCGGCCCGGAGAGGGACGCGGCGGACGAGCCGAAATCCTTCACCTGAAAAAATGTCGATGATCTCCTCTTCAGGAAGGAAATTTGGATGGCCGTCACGGATATTGTCCACAACCACGATCCAGCCATGATCCTGGACAAAACCTCCAATGCCGCGGACCACGCCCAGCCTCCGGCCCAGAAGGAGGGGTCTGAGCAGGTTTTGCATCAACACGAGTTGGATGGCTCCGGGCCTGAATGGCAAGTCGGGCAAGCCGGCCTGCAGGTAGGTTGGGCCAGGGTAGAGAGCCTGGGCATGAGCCAGCAGGGACCAGGAAGGGTCCACGCCTGCCGATTGCCAGCCCCGCCTGGGCAGGACAGATGTCAACCGCCCGTAGCCACAGCCCACATCCACGGCCACCCCGCCTTGACCTCTTGGCAGATGCCGCTCCAGGGCTTTTTCCTGGAGCATGGTGATATAGGCCGTTTTCACCCCCAGCGTGTCCTTGGGGTCAAAGACGTTCAACCCCTGATCATCGAAGTCTGGAGGTTGGATTGCGGCTTGTCCTTGGCGGGTACGGACAAAAGGCAGGACAGCCAACCACAGTATAACATCCCCAAGCATCAGCCAGAATCTCGCCAAAAGGGCGACGAAGGCCACGGCACCGGCACCGGCGGAAACCCCGGCCATTCCCAGGAAAGCCCCTTCGCGGACTCCCAATCCGCCTGGGGTTATCGCCGCGGCGAATCCGACCATCCAGGCCAGGCTGTACCAGGCGCAGAGAGCGGCCATGTCGGTCTGTTCCAATATGGAAAAAGCACGTCCGAGACAGACCCAGGCCCCCAGATACAAAGCCCAGCTTGCGGCAAAGAGGATGATGAGTCTCAGGATAACGCCGCTGGGCAGGCGGGAATGGGCCAGGGCCTCGCAAAAAGAGCGAGTCTTGTGAAATGTTGACGGAATACGCTTGGCAACACATTGCAGGAGGCTGTTTGTTCCACCGAGAAGCGACGCTCCAAGTAGCAGGGCGCTCGCTAACGCAGCGGTATATGCCAGAAGACGCGGCAGTTGCGCGGTCCAACCCAGGATGACCAAGGCAATGGCCAGGTTTCCGAGCAACCCGAAAACCATCAGGTCGACATTGGCGCGGGTAATGGCGCCTGCACTAAGACGGTCTCGTGCCGCGCCGACTTGATAAACCACACCCAGGAATCTGCCCGGTAAATACCGGACCACCTGACCTGAAGCATGAATCCATACGGCCCAGACCGGCGGGAGGGGTTTGTTGGCCGCGGCGCTGAGGAAGTGACGAAAAACAAGTGCGATAAGGGCCATGGAAGCAGTAAGCAACACCATTGCACCGGCCAGCCACCCCGGTCGCGCAGGAATGAAGCTCCCCATCCCGTGTTCGGCCACGATCCCAAAAAGCAGGTAACCGACCCAACCCAAGCCAAGCAGGATAAGGATAAGTGTTGCTAACCGAATGGTTCTGTTGTTAACTGATTTAGTGTTACACATGAATATATGATGCGTGCAAAGAAATAGAAATATATGGAGTAGTTATGATCGCAAGCATTAAAAAAGGCCTGTTTATGATCATCGAGGTAATGTTACGGATTGTAATACACCCGTATATCCGAGCAAGAATATTCGCAGTTTTGGGATCAAAAATTGGTAAAAATGTAAGAATTTATGAAGTAAGATTGATTAACGTTGAGAATGGTTTTTCAAATCTGACAATAGATGATGATGCTCATATCGGAACAGGGTGTATATTTGATTTAAAAGGAATGATATTTGTTGGTAAGGGAGCAACATTGTCACCATTTGTTACTATATTAACACATAATGATCCGGGATCGCATCACAACTCTCCGATATGCAATGTATATCCTCCAAATGTAAAAAGTGTTTTTATTGATGAGTATTGCTGGATCGGATGCAATTCAACAATTTTGCCAGGAACACATGTAAAAAGAAGTACTGTCGTTGGTGCTTGTAGTTTGGTTAAAGGTATTCTTGAAAAAGAATGTCTTTATGTGGGCACTCCAGTAAAAAAAGTAAAAGGAATTACAGTTAGCGATTGATTGTTATTCATTGTAATGTATTAATATTGTATTGTTGTTGAAATGTGAATGCACATTGTGTTGTTTCTGTTATGTTGTATTGATTTTTTTATCGGATGCAGCCATGGATGGGCTGAGCATAAAATAGTTAAGCCTAATCAGTGAGTATATGATAATCATAATTCCAAAACAACTATACTTGCGTCGTATCTAACGTCAGCTGTCTTCATTTTTTTAGTATAAAAACAAATGTTGGCGAGATCCATGTCATATTATCTATTATTTTATTTGGAATACAGCTTAAGATGCGCCATAACAGATTATCTTTTTTATAAAGACTCGGATTCTTTATGATGTAAGGAACTGCATTGGTTACGAAAAAATTCCTCAACCAGCGCAAAATTTTCCAGTAGTGAGTTGCATTAGCATCAAAAATTGAATTTGGCCTGATTGTTTTTGAGATATAACAACCGATTCTCCGTGGCAACCAATGAACAAATGGAAGCATTACATGTTGTTCAATTGGAGATAGTATGTTTGGTCCAGAAAAATAACACAAACCTCCTGGTTTCAATATGCGATATATTTGTGTAATTAGAATTTCTGGATTTGAAACGTGTTCATATACTTGGTTGCATACAACATAGTCAACTGATGAATCTAAAATCGATAGTTTTTCTGTTTTATTTTCAATATAAAAAATGTTTTTTGCTTTTTTTTTATATTCAATCCATAGTTGCCATGGCTCAGGGTCAATTCCTATAATATTTTTAAAATATGGAGACAGGTGATATGTAATCCCTCCACTTCCGCAGCCAATGTCTACACATAGAGAATCTATTAATGGCCTTTCTTTAAATTTTTTAATTGTTTGAAGTATTGCAAATGCTTTAATATCCCGTTGCTGGGAACCCCATTTTGGATTATTTTCAATAATCATTTTGCTCATATTCCATGTATCGCAATAATTTATACCGAATACATATTTCAAACATCATAAAGATGCATAATTGTCACAATTCAATGCAACGAAAGTATCTCCCTTACAACCGAAACAACCCGCTCCACGTCGCTGTCCGTCAGCTTCGCGGATAACGGCAAGCTCACCGTCTGTCTCCCAATCCGCATGGCATGCGGCCATTGCTCCGGTTTCCAGCCGAAGCGATTCTGGTAGTAGGGATGTTCTGGGATGCTCAGATAGTGGACGCCGACTCCGATTTCCGCGGCGGTCATGGCGTCCAGGAATGCATCTCTGGAAATACCACTCCGACTCTCATCTATCAGCAACGTATAGAGGTGGTGGCCGTGGCGGGTTTCCGCCTGGTCCGGCGCCGGTCTGATCACGGGCAGGTCCGCGAATGCGAGCTGGTACTGTTTCCAAATCTCACGACGCCGAAGCCAGTTGCTTTCAACACGGGCAAGCTGATGAATGCCTATCGCAGCCTGGATGTCCATCATGTTGTACTTGAATCCGCATTCAGCCACGAAATAATGCTTGTGCCCCTCGTCGCCGAACCTGTGCCAGGCGTCCTTGGTCATGCCGTGCAGGGCAAGCATCTTGACACGGCTGACTTCCGCTTCGTTTCTGGCCAGGACCATGCCCCCCTCGCCCGTAACGATGTTCTTGGTCACATAAAAGCTGAAACATCCAAAGTCGCCCATTGTTCCCGCTTTTTGTCCGCGATACTCCGTCTCAATGGCATGGGCGCAATCCTCAATAATCTTCAGGCTGTGTTTCTCGGCGATCGCGCATATCGCATCCATGTCGCAGGGGCGACCCGCGAAGTGGACCGGAATGACGGCTCTGGTTCGGGAGGTGATGCGATCCTCGATCATCGCGGGGTCGATATTCATTGTTACGGGGTTCACGTCGGCCAACACCGGCGTCGCACCGGCGTGAATAATGGCGTTGACCGTGGCGCAGAAGGTCAAGGGGGTGGTAATGACTTCGTCGCCTGGCTGAAGTCCCGCCGCAATCATGCTCACATGCAAGGCCGCGGTACAGGAGTTGACAGCTGCCGCCCTTTCGGGGGGGATGTCTTTGTAGGCCGCGAACTCCCGCTCAAAGCGGGCGACTTTGGGTCCTGTTCCCAGCCACCCGGTACGAATGCAGTGCGCGACCTCGGCGACTTCCTCTTCGCCGATGAACGGCGAACCGAACACCAGAAAATTTTGGCCGTATTCAGCCATGAATCAACCATGTATCCTTGTTTCATCTTGTTCGGAGATCTTTCTGCCAAGGCAAAGATAGCCTGAAGGCATGATCGTTGATGAGGGCAGCAGCTTGCCGAGCAGCCAGCCGCCGATATTGATGGCCGGGATGCAAGCCAGAATCAAGGGGGCCAGCAGGAGTATGGGGCTTTTCCTCCGCAGGACGTCAAGCAGTCCTTTGGCCAAAGCGATGCAAAAAAGGGAAGCTCCAGTTTCAGCCGGGTTTGTGGATGGTGTCGTTTCCGTGACTTGAAAGCCGTGTCGGGTCAACATTCGCTCTAACCCGTGTCCGGTCCAGCGTTGATAGTCGTGCGGCTCGTCATGCAAGGGGTAGAGAAATGGGACATGAATCAGGCAATTTCCACCAGGGCGAAGAACGCGGGATGCTTCGGCCAGGGCTTGTTCAGGTTGGGGCAAATGTTCCAGCACATCAAGCAAAAGGACCGTGTCCATGCTCGTGGGGGAAAAGGGCAGCCTGGCGGCGTCGGCCAGAATCCGGCCTGCCCTGATAACCCAGTGCCATAGTCGGCGGGTAGTCCAGGCCGATATAGTCCGTATCGTCGGAAATGGCATCCCGGATTCGGGCATCGCCGCAGCCAATGTCCAGCACGGTGCCGGAGGTGTGCTGCCTGATCCAGTGAAGGGTCCGAGTCCGACCACGCAGGACTAGCCACTGTGGATGCAGGGGAGTACGGGCAAGCGGCATGAACCGGCGTTTCAGTGTTTTGGTGTCGGATGGCATGATGGGAACGTTCAGGAGATCAAAATGAACTGAACCATTCAAGGACCAGCCAGTCATGCTTCAAATATTCCCTGAAAGCAATCAGTTGTCGTCTCAAAACCTGCTACTCGAGCAGAGAATGCATATGGTTGCGGTGTACACCCCCCTCCCACGGTCGGTAATGCCCATGGTCCGCAATATCGGCCAGACGATCCCATCTCACTTAGAGCTACATATGACTATAGAAGAGGCCTGCCCCATTACGCACCCCTACTATGTGATGAATGGGGATCGGTTTTAGTACCTTTATCTCTCGGCGGTACCTAACGTGCCTGAGCGTCACTGTTCGCGGCAGTACTGTTCATTTCTGGTGTTTTCAGGTTTGAGTTGTTAAAGGCATTTGAGGAGAAGAACTCATCAACATAAAAACAAGCGAGCCGTTATGCCGACATCCGCCCCTGCACAAGTCTTCTGCACCCCGGACAAGACCAATTGCTGGCGGGCTCACCTGTTCCCGCTACTTCTGGTATTCATCATCCTCTCCATTATCTATGCCAACAGCTTTCAGGGTACGTGGATTTTTGACGATGAGCCAAATATTGTTGCTAACCCTAATGTCCATCTCAAAATATTGGACTGGGAGAGCATCAAGGGTACATTTTACGGCATTCACGGCAATCGTATAGATCGACCTCTAGCCTTCCTGTCCTTTGGCCTGAACTACTATTTTCATGGCCTGGACACCTGGAGCTATCATCTCGTCAACTTCATTATCCACTGCTTGGCATCGCTCTTCCTGTACCTGTTCATCTTCCAGACACTGCATCTCCCCAGGCTCAGGGAAAAATACGCTCAACACGCTGGATCTATTGCCCTGCTGGCGACTCTGCTTTGGGCAACCCATCCCATCCATGTGACTTCGGTCACCTATATCGTGCAGCGCATGGCGAGCATGGCCGCGATGTTTTTCATCATGGCCATGTTCTTCTATCTCATGGGGCGGATTACTCCTAGACTTTGGAGCAAGATCGGATGGTTCAGCCTGTGTTTCTTGAGTGGTTTTCTGTCCCTGTCCAGTAAGGAAAACGCGGTCATGCTCCCGGTGGTGCTTTACCTCTTCGACCTGCTGCTCATCCAGGGTGTAAACCGTCAAACAATCAAGCGCCATCTGCTCTACGGAGCCTTTCCCCTTACGTTTCTAGGAGTCATGGCCTTCGTCTTGACCAGCCCCACGAATATCCTCGCTGGTTATAGTAATCGGGAATTCACCCTGACTGAACGCCTACTTACCCAGCCGCGTATCTTGCTGTTCTATCTCTCTCTCCTGATCTACCCCATGACCGATCGGTTCACCCTGATTTACGAAGTCCAACTCTCCAAGTCTCTGTTTACTCCCTGGACTACCCTGCCAGTCATTCTTTTCTGGATTACTTGGGCCGGATTGGGTGTTTATTTGGTTAAACGCCTTCCCCTTATCGCTTATTGCCTGCTTTTTTTTATTGTCAACCACCTGATAGAGGGTTCTTTTATCCCACTTGAACTTATTTATGAGCATCGTAATTACTTGCCATCGATGACCATTTTTCTGATGATTAGTATAGCGTTAATTATTTTCATCCGTGACTTCACCCATAAAAGATTATTGCATGTTCTTACTGTGGCACTTATCTGGATAACAATAGCAGGACAAGGATTTTCGGTTATCCAACGTAATACATTATTTAAACATCCATTTTATTTATGGTCTGATAATGTAGCTAAGTCTCCGGGAATGAGTCGTGTATATACAAATTTAGCTCATGAATATGCATTGTTAGGGTTATACGAAGATTTCAAGGAATTAAATTATGCAGCTATAAAATCTGACCGTCATCATAGATTGACTTTGAGAGCAGTACCATTCAATAACCTGGGATATTATTATTTGCAAAATGCTGGTGATCCGTTGATGGCCATTGAGATGTTTGAAAAGGCCCTATATGAAGACCCAGCATACTGGCGTTCCAGGCTTGGATTAATTCTTGCGCTTATTCAGTCAGGTGAAGTTGAAAGAGCAGGTAATATTTCACTAGAGACTCTCGCCACCACTTCACACTCAGATAAATTCCATAGCCTTAACGCACTTGCGCTACTTAAACTTGAGGATTATCAATCTGCTGTAAAGGAAGGACTGAAAGTAATTTCTGTTGACACCGACAATTCAATTGCCTTGAAGGTATTGGGCGAAGCTTACATGCAGTTAGGTGAATACCATAATTCACAGTCGTACTGGCAGAAATATGCAGAAATAAATGCTAATGATCTCGAACCTCTCTTGGCCTTGTTATATTTAGCTTATATCTTGGATGATGAAGACAAATTACGCTTAAATACGATGAGAATATTAAGCCTTAAACAGGATAAAACATGGGAACGATTCTTTTCACAATATAATCGTGTTGGAGAGATGGATATTCTGATCTTTTCGGTATCTCCCTGGGAGTTGTTCCACCTAATTCGCAATGGATTGGAGCTTGAGATTAAATATGAATTCTCTCGAGAATATTCATGAGGATTTTGATTTCTAGAACAACTGGTGTTTATACATATCAAATATAAATCCCAAATGATAGAATAAATCATTTCCGTATATAAACGATAATTTTTTAGAATGTTGGCAACGTCTATGGATAGCCACGAAATGAAATAAAGGTTCTGAGCCTGCGTAGAAAGGGGTTAATATCTGCTCCGAGAATTAACCTGGGTATAGCCATACATTTTATCACTTACATATCGTAAAATCTTTAAAAGTAAGAAATCCAGAAGGTAAACTCGCCCAGCCAGTGGGACCATTGGTTATTGTAACTCTGGCAGCATCAATGCCGCAGCCATAAGATATGGTTGCTACAAAATCGCCAAGCTGAACATCCGTCACGTCAGGCAATTCACCCCAAACTTCCGGTTGATTGCCCTCCAAAATAAATTTTGAAAAATCTAATGACATAGTTGCAGCACCAGATGCAAAAGCACTTTCAAGGACTATCTGACGCGCAACATGCTGCAAATCCATATATTTTTGAATCGATACCGCTGCTACTATGCTAATAATTATCAGTACAGCAATAATCTCGATCAATGTAAAACCAGATTGTGTAGTGAGATTGTTCTTTTTCATCTTTCTGTTCAACAACGCATCCTAATATTAGGATGCGTTGTTGGAAAAATGGGCTAGTTTGGCATTGCCCAAGTGTAGGATTTAGTTGCATTATTTTTTGAAGCAGTAATCACTCCGGTTTCCGCACACGCTACACTAAAATCACCAGTAATAGCTGTACCGCACGCTGCTTCAGCTGCGACTTGAGCCACTGTCGGCGAAACATTTCCTCCCAAAATCAAATTTGCATATGCAATGGACATCCTTGACTGACCCGCAGCAATAGCTCCATCAAGGGATCGCTCTAAAGCAGCTGTTTGTAAATCCATATACCTCGGAACCGCCACCGCTGCCAAAATGCCCAGAATAACCAGCACGGCAATGATTTCGATGAGAGTGAAACCGCCTTGGGCCTTCTTAATATCTTTTTTTTCCATGATTTTCTCCTCTGAAGTTAAACAAATGAAATTTGGGTAACCAAAGCCACAGGTGTTTGTGATTTTGAGTTTGATCGCTTTGTTTGCACCTCCTCAATTATCTGGACTGGTAAGTTAGATGATAAAAAAAGCCGTCTGCCTTATTTGCGATGGTCCTGATCTAGCGGAGACAACCCGCTTTGTGGCAAATCCCTTGGCAAAGATCGTGCTAAAGTGCAAGAGAATCGGCGATAGTTGCAGATGGTTTCCACAACTGTCTGATGACGTTACGAAAAATATTTGAAATTGAAGAAAATTCAATGGGAAAGAGTTGCCTGGAAGTGAGACAGGAGGGCAAAATCTACAAAAATTGATGAGACTGAGGTCCAAAAACGACAAATTTTGAAAGTGCAACCATGGGAGATGCATTATTCAGAGTGTAGTGGAGGTTGTGGTCAATGATAGTCAACCTATGGATCGGGCCAGTCGTCCCAGCGCCAGTACTCAATCTACATCGACTTCCTGCCAGAGACTCCATAATTCGCAACCGAGGTGGACGCTGCCGGCGGTACTTTGTTTTTCAGATCTTTTGTTCCACCGCAAAAGCGTTGGGCAAGTGCTGAGTGTCCCAATACCGTACAGTCGGCGGCCTTTTTCCAAGAGGCGTGGCCGATAACGGCTCGTTTGCGGGCCGTATTTATTGTGTGCATGAAAGGCCCCTATGTGCTTTCGCCTTTCCGCCTGATCATCCTATCATGCAAGATTCATAATGTCTTCCGGTAAGCTGAAGTGCAAAATGCCTTTCCGCCATCGTGCTACTGAAGGGTTAGTGGGTGGCCCCCGATACACAGCCCGCCCGTTGCTGATACTCCCGAAACCTGGAATACTCCAGTCAATGCCTCTCGAAGTCGCGTCTGCATTCTCGTTTGTAAAATGCAGATCAATCAGGCTCTGCGTCTGTCGCTGCCAAAGTCAAAGCAAGGTGCTCAAGTTATCCATCTGTTGCATTTCTCATCCGCACTCGGACGCCGTCCTGGAGGTCCCGGTCCGGGTGAACCACGACAATCTCCTCCTGTTCGACTCCGGACAGGATTTGCGTCCAAAAGCCGCCTCTGCGGCCCGGCTCAACGATCCGCAGCCGAGCCCGGTTCTCATGGACCGTGAACAGGGCCCATCCGTCGCCATGGCGGAACACGGCATTGGTGGGCACGCGCAGGATGTCCTCCGCCTCCCAGAGCATGAACCGGGCGTTGACCCGGTAGCCGTGGCCCAGTCTGTCCCATTGCTCCGGGGGCGAGATCAGGTCGGCGATGACCAGGACGCGCTGCTCCTCCACGCCCAGGGCCGAGATTTTGGTGAAACCCAGAGGCTCCACGCGCCGCACCCTGGCTTCCAGGGCATCGGGGCGGCCCCAGCGTTCCAGGGACACGCGCATGCCCGGTTCCAGACGCACGGCATCCGAGGAAAGCACGTCCACCTCCACTTCCAGAATCGTCGTATCACCGATCTCCAGAATCGGCTCGCCCGGCTGCACCACGCGGGCGCTTTCAAAATGGCGCTGCAGAATGCGGCCCGAAACCGGGGCGCGCAGTTGCAGAACCCCTTCCTCGGTTCGGGTTTCACCGGCAAAGCGCAGCGCGGCTCGAGCCGCCTCCAGCTCGGATGTCAGGGTTTGCATCCGGAAACGGGCTGATCGCTCCTGAGCCAATGCCCTTTGGGCTGCTGTCTCGGCCTGTTCCAGATCGCCGAGGGCGATCAGCTCCTGGTCGGCGAGCCGACGCAGACGTTCAAGATCGCTTTCGGCAAAACGGGCCGAGGTCGCGGCCGCGTCGAGTTCGGCCCGACCCATCCTGACAGCGGATTCGGCGGCCCGCACCCGCGCCTGGGCCTCGGCCGCGGACCGGGCGTCCAGTGCGGGCGAGGGCAAGGGCATGAGCACCGCGAGCACGTCCCCCGCCTGAACAGCATCGCCGACTTCCCATGTCACACGCTGGGTCTGCGCCGTCAGGGGCGATGAAAGCACGTATCTGTCCGCTACTCTGGTCCGTCCTTCCTCCTCGACCACCATTTCCACTCGGCCGCGGGAGACCGGCTCCGTGTCCACCAGGATCGGGGAAGGTCTGAAGGACCAGACCAGCAGCGCGACCACGCCGGCCAGGATCAATGCGTAAATTATGCGCTTGCGCCAGATCATATGCTGTTTCCTTGGTTGCGGGGCGGATGCGTCCGCCGTCTTGAACGTCAATTCCGGCTTTTCAGCACTCCCACGAGATCCAGGTTCTTCAGTCTTCTGGCCACGACCAGCCAGGAAACGGCGCTGGCCACGAGGATGACCGTGGCCGCGAAGGAGAAGATGCGCGGCTCCAGGATCATCGGGATGCGGTACAGCTCGGAATCAATGCCCTGGACGATATAGGCGATCAGGCCGATGCCGATCAGAAAACCCACGGGAATGGCCGCAATGGTCAGCACGGCCATCTCCCCCAGCAGGATAAAGCCGATCTCCCCCCTGGTGAAGCCCAGCACGCGCAGGCTGGCCATCTCCCGGGAGCGTTCGGTCAGCGCGATCCGGGCGCTGTTGTAGACCACTCCGAAGGCAATGCTGCCGGCCAGCAGGGTGCTGAAAAAAGCGAAAGTAAGCACCATGTCGGCCATGGTGTCGTAGAAATTCAGAATGGCCGCCTGCCGGTCCGTGACCCCCGCCACCCGCGGCGAATCCTTGAGCCGACGCAGCACTTCGCCCCGGAATTCCGGGTCAACGGCCAGGTATGCTCCGGAAACGGCGGAGCCTTCACGCAGGATGCGGTTCAGGGCGTCCAGGCGCATATAGGCTGATGCCCCGGTGAATTCCCGAACCATGCCGGTCACGGGAACCGTGAGCCGTTCCCGGCGTCCTTCAAGCAACTCCACCTCCACCGAATCGCCGATGCGCACGTCCAGGATTTCCGCCAGATAGTCGCCCAGCACCAGCCCTTCCGGGGGAACGGCGATCACCCGCAGATCCTCGTCCAGGATGCGGAACAGGTCCCCGTCCTCCGCCAGCCCCTGAATCGTGGTCCGATGGCTGGCATGACCCCGGTGCAGACGGACTCCGGCTACCCGCATCGGTTCGGCCAAGTAAACGCCGGGCAGGGCTTCCAGATCGTGCAGGACGCGGCGGGAGGTCGGCTCGATAAAGGTGACCGTCAGGTCGTCGCGCTGGGCCAGACCGAACTGGACCTTGATCAGGTAGTCCACCGAGCCCTCCTGGAACCGGCCGACCATCAGGATGCCGCAGGCCAGGCCGATGCCGGCCATGGACAGGAGGGTTTTCAGCGGACGGCGTTCCATGTTCCGCAGGATCATTCTCGTCGGCTGGGCCAGGAAACGCTGCAGACCCAGGCGCTCCACCAGAGTGATCCGAAAGACCGGCGGCGGCTCCGGACGCATGGCCTCGGCCGGAGGCAGTCCCACGGCCTTGCGCACGGCGAACAGGGCGCCGAGCAGGCTTGCGGCAAGGGTGACCACCGCGCCGATGGTGATCACCCGCGGCGAGATATGGTATTCCAGATATGGGAAGCGAAAGAAATCTCGGTAGATTTCCGCGAGTTGTTGTCCGAGCCAGCCTCCGGCTGCCACGCCCAAAGCAAGCCCGAACAGGGAGATCAGCAGTGCCATCTGGGTGTAGTGCATGCCGATCCGGAAATTTGAGTAGCCGAAGGCCTTGAGAATGGCGATCTGCTCGCGCTGGGTGCTGATCAGCCGGGAAAAGACGACGTTCAGCAGGAATGCGGCCACACCCAGAAAAATGGTCGGGAACAGGGTGGCCATGTTGGCCAGTTGATTCAACTCTTCCGAGAGATACCTGTGGGAGAGCTGTTCCTCCCGGCCTACGGCGCCCAACCCTCCGTAGGGCTCCAGCAGGGCATCCAGACGTTCCAGCACATCCCCGATCCGGGCTTCTCGGCTGACGGTGAGGATCACGTCATTGAAAGCGCCGTCCAGATCGTACGCCGCGGCCAGGGCGGAACGATTCATCCAAAAAATGCCGTGTCGCTCGAAATCCGGAAACATGTCGCCGGGCTTGAGGTGGTAGATGAATTCCGGCGACAGGGCCACGCCAACGATTTCCAGCTCCTGCCGTCGTCCGTTGATGATCGCGGCCAATTGGTCGCCGGGTTGAAAGCCATGCGCCTCGGCAAAAGCCTCGCCGACCACCGTTTCCCGGTCCTGGCCCGGCCGGGGCAGGCGTCCGGAACGCAGAAACAGGCTGTTCAACTCGGCGTTGCGGCCGTCGGGCAGGGACAGGAACTGTCCCGTGGCCGGATCAGTATAATCCGGAATGTCCAGATTGGCGCCGGCCTGGATGCGCGTCTCCACGACCTGGACTCCGGGAATGGCCCGGATGTGTTCCTCGAGGGAATGGGGGGCGCGTTTCAAGGACGCGAAGACGTGGCTGAACCGGGAATCCCTGTAGAAAACGTCGCGGGTCTCGGTCAGGGATTCGAGGCTGGTCAGGGACATGACCAGAGTGGCCACGCCGCCGGCAATGACTACGGCAATGGCCAGGGCCTGACCACGCATCTGCAGCAGTTCGCGCAGCAGCTTGCGTGTCAGAACACTCACCAGAACAGCTCCCGGGGCGCGATTTTGTCCGGGTTGTCGGAGATGGAAGCGATCCGGCCGTCGCTCAGGGTGACGACCCGGTCGGCCATTCTGGCGATGTCCGCGTTGTGGGTGATCACAGCGGTGGTCGTGCCGAGATCATGGTTGGCCCGCTGCAGGGCTTCCAGCACGGAAATGCCCGTGGCCGAGTCCAGCGCGCCGGTGGGCTCGTCGCAGAGCAGGACTTCCGGACGCTTGGCAATGGCCCGGGCTATGGCCACCCGCTGCTGTTCACCTCCGGAAAGCTGGGCCGGAAAATGATCGTGGCGCTTGGAAAGCCCGACCAGTTCCAGTGCCTGCTCCGGCGCCATGGGATTTTCGCTGATCTCGGTGACGATGGCCACGTTTTCCCTGGCCGTGAGGCTGGGAATCAGGTTGTAGAACTGGAAGACGAAACCCACGACCCGCCGCCGGAACCGGGTCAGCTCCCGCTCCGTGGCCTGAACCAGATCCAGCCCCCGGCAAAGCACCGTGCCCTCCGTGGGCCGGTCCAGCCCTCCCAGGATGTTCAGCAGGGTGGACTTGCCGCTTCCGGACGGCCCCAGCAGAACCACGAACTCGCCTCGAAACAGGTCCAGATCCACCCCGCGCAGGGCGATCACCTCCACCTCCCCCATCCTGTAGACCTTGGTCAGCCCACGAGCGTGGAAGACGATGTGCTCGTCTCGCGTAGCATCATTGTCCTGATCCGAAGAGTGCATGCTCGATGACTCCATGCCCGTAGGGCTTCAAGTCGAATAAAGAAAAAAAGCGCCAATTCAGCCGCTTACCTGCTCAAGCGTCGAAAAACAACAGCCGCCGCTCCCATTTTCAGATCTCATCGAAATCGAAATCGCAATCGCAATCGCAAATTAGAAATACGACAGAAATCGGTAGCGCAACAGCACTCGTCATTCCGGCGAAAACCGGAATCCAGGTCTCCAGATTTTCGATTGCGATTCCGATTGCGATTGCGATTGCGATTTCGATTTCGATTTCGATTGTGAGTATGGGTTGACTTTGCTGGGCGACAACTCATCTCCAGCGTTGCCCGTCAAGGTTGAAGTTGTTCCGATTAAATGCAAAAATAACGCCTTTTCGGCTTGCTTCAGGACCTTTCGTCCGCAAATCGTCAAATCCTTCTCCGCGAAGTTCATGGAGTTTTAATGAGTGAGATCGTCAAGCGTCCGCAGACCCTGCCGGAGGTTCGTCCGACCGATGTTGGACGGCTGGAGCCGGTGCGGACGCAAACGGTAACCTTCGAAGGACCGGGGGAGACCCTGCACCTTGAGTCCGGCCAGACCCTGCATCCCATCACCGTGGCCTACGAAACCTACGGCGAATTGAACGAGCGCCGGGACAACGCCGTGCTGGTCTGTCATGCCCTGTCCGGAGACGCCCATGCCGCCGGATATTACGGGCTGGAACGCGATGAAAAGCCGGGATGGTGGGATATCCTGATCGGGCCGGGGAAGCCTCTGGATACGCGCAAATATTTCGTGATCTGCAGCAATTTCCTCGGCGGGTGCAAGGGCACCACCGGACCTTCGTCCATCAATCCGGCCACGGGCAAGCCCTACGGCATGGATTTTCCCTTCTATACGGTGAAGGATATGGTTCAGGTCCAACGGCGGTTGCTCAAGCACCTGGGCGTGCCCCGCCTGCTTGTCGTGATCGGCGGGTCTTTGGGTGGAATGCAGGTCCTGCAATGGGCCATCAGCTTTCCGGAAATGGTCCGCGGGGCGATTCCCATCGCCTCCACGGCCCGGTTGTCGCCCCAGGCCATCGCTTTCAACGAGGTGGCCCGGCAGGCCATCATGAGCGATCCGGAATGGAACGGGGGGGATTATTCGCTGGACGACCAGCCGGAACGGGGGCTTGGGCTTGCGCGGATGATCGGCCACATCACCTATCTTTCGGAGCAAGCCATGCTGCGCAAGTTTTCCCGGCGCTACATCAACGATCAGGGCCGCTCCTTCTGCCTGACCAAGGATTTCCAGGTGGAAAGCTATCTACATCACCAGGGCTCCAGCTTTGTCCGCCGGTTCGACGCAAACACCTATCTCTACATTACCAGGGCCATGGACTATTTCGATCTGGAGGCGGCCTACGGGCGGATCTCCACGGCCTTTTCCGGATGCCGGTCCTCGTTTCTGGTGGTCTCCTTCACCAGCGACTGGCTCTTTCCCCCGGACCAGTCCCGGGAACTGGTCCAGGCCCTGCGCCGGGTGGGGCTGGACGTCTCCTACTGCAACATCGAGAGCGACCAGGGGCATGACGCCTTTTTGTTGCCCGGACACCGCATGGGCGATGTCGTCTCCGGTTTTCTGGAACGGCTGGCCCGGGTGGACGCATCATGAACGCGCAATGTGAAATCCCGCAACAGGTGGACTGGAGCCGAAGCCAGCCCCGTGACCGGGCCCTGGACGAGGCCATCAGCGGACTGGTCCCGCACAAGGCCAGGGTGCTGGATCTGGGATGCGGCAACGGGGATTTGCTGTTGCGGCTCAAGGCGGACCGGGAAGTGGAGGAGCGCGGGGTGGAGCTGGATCCCAACGCAGTGGCTGAATGTCTGAGTCGGGGGTTGTCCGTGATCCAGGCCGATCTGGAGGAAAGCCTGTGCGATCTGCGGGAGGGGTCCTTCGATGTCGTGGTGCTGAACCAGGTGCTTCTGGCCACGGCCAGTCCGCTGCACCTGCTGACCGAAGCTCTGCGCGTGGGCCGGCGGGTCCTGGTCAGTTTTCCCAACTTCACCTACTGGCGAATCCGCTCCCAGATCCTCTTCCGCGGCCGCCTACCGGTCAACCCGGCCCTGCCCTACCAATGGTACGACACGCCGAACATCCGGTTGGTCACGGTCAAGGATTTCCGTATATTATGCCGGGAAAAAGGCTGGTCCGTGCATAGGGAACTCTTCGTCAACCTGGACCGCCGCGACCAACCCCACCACGTCCGCTTCTGGCCCAACCTGCGGGCCTCGCTGGCGCTGTTCGCGCTGGAGGGAAAACGCGGTTGATTCGCCCTCAGGATAGTAAGTTTTCTGTTCAACCATCGGGGTCATTGCAGCAATCGCCCGTCCGCCAGCCGCAGAATCCGGCCGGCGTGTCGGGCGTTGTCTTCGCTGTGGGTGACCATGACGATGGTCCGGCCTTTGGCGTTCAACCTTCCGAGCAGGGCCATGACCTCGGAACCGGTCTTGCTGTCCAGATTGCCCGTGGGTTCATCGGCCAGGATGATGGGCGGGTCGTTGACCACGGCCCGGGCAATGGCCACCCGTTCCTGCTCGCCCCCGGAGATTTCGTTGGGCAGGCGCCTTGCCTTGTTCTCCAGCCCCATTTCGGCCAGCGCCTTCAGGGCCCGGTCCTCCTTGCTTTTCCTGGGCTCATTGATCACGGCCAGGGGGATCATCACGTTTTCCATAACGTTCAGATAGGGCAGCAAATGGAAGCTCTGGAAGACGAATCCCAGGTATTCCCGGCGAAAATCCGCACGCTGGTCCTGGGTCAGGTCATAAATGTCCAGATCATCCACGACGCACGTTCCGGAGGACGGCGTGTTCAAAGCGCCCAGGATGGAAAGCAGGGTGGACTTGCCCGAACCTGACTTGCCCATGATGGCCACGAATTCGCCGGAAGCGATGTGCATGCCGACATTGTCCAGGGCCGTCACGGCCGCATTGCCCGTCCCGTACTGCTTGACGAGATTCGTTGCTATGATTGCGCTCACGTTCGTACCTTGTTCAAATTGTTGTTAGATCGCCCGCAAGGCTTCGTTCGGGTCCATTCTCGAAGCCATGACCGCGGGATAGATGCTGGCCGACAGCCCGACGAGCACGGACAAGCCGACAGCCGACACGAGCAGCAGCGGATCCCAGTGCGCTCCGTGGTGGAACACTGTGTCCATTTCTCCGATGGTGAACAGCGGCAGGGTCAGCTGCGTCAGGGCCTTGCCCAGCAGGTAGCCTGCCAGTCCGCCCACCAGAGCGAGTATCCCGGCCTCGAGGAATATGATGCGCATGACATGGCCGCGGCGATAGCCGATGGCCCGAAATACGCCGATTTCCCCGGCCCGCTCGCGGACGTTGCCCATCATGGAAACCAGAACCATCAGACCGGAGACCACGATCACCACGCCGGAAACTCCGTAGGCGAACTTTTCAAAGTGATCCATGGCCTGCATCCGGCTTTCCACCACCTGCTGAATGGCCATGACCTGCGTCCCCGGCAGGGCCGCGGAAATGTGTTCCACCATTTCATCGATGGGGCATCCGTGGCACAAGGCGGCCACTTCGACCATGGAAACGAGTCCTTCCTTGCCCAGAAGCACCTGGGCGGTGCGCAGGTCCGTGAACAGCAGCTGATCATCCTGGGAGCCGGAGGGCTCGAGGATGCCGGTTACGGACAGCTCTCCCGCTTCAAGCGACAGGGAGTCCCCGATGCCGATTCCGAGCAGCCGCGCTGCCTCAGCGCCCAATAGGACCTGATTGTCCCCGGGAATATCGCCCTGAATCCGCCACCATGGCTTGAGCACGACTGTCGCGTCGAAATCCAGCCCGGTCAGGAGCACATTCTGTCCCTGGGCTTGCACCACCCCGAGCACCACCGGCCCCACGGCGGCGAGGTTCTGGCGGTAGGGGATGGTATAGATCTTTTGCAGCTCTTCTTCGTGGATCTTGCGCACGTCGAAGGAAACTCCGCCCATGGATATGCCGCCGTAGCTCAGGGCCAGGCTGTCGCTTTGGGGCAGGATCACGATATTCGCGCCGTACTGCTCCAACTGATGAATAATATTCATGGAAACGGCCTGACGCAGGCCCACCAGCGCGACCACCGTGGTCACGGCGATGAGCAGCCCGGCCAGGACGAAGGCGGCCTTGGCCTTCCGGCGTTTGATGTTTGCAATGGCAATGGTGTTCAGGTTCATCCGCGCGAGCTCCCCGGGCTGAGGTCGAAGTAGGGCCGGCCTTCCAGAACATCGCTTTCCCGGATCACGATATTACCCTCCCGGACGACGCTGGCCAGGGGCGTGGGGTTGCAGCCTCCGCGCACCTCGCCGATGACCCGGGTTGGAAAGCGCATGTTGCAGTTGCGGCAGATCATCACCTCCCCGTCCTGAACATATCCCATGTTCGCCTGCCAGCAGGCGTCGCAGGCGTCAAAGGCGGTCCGGACCGTGCCGTCCGATGCTTGCAGCACAAAATATCTGATGCCCACGCCGTCGGCCGTTTCCAGGACGTAGTGCCGGGCCCGGCCGTCGGACAAGGTGGCCGCTGCATGGACCAATTCCCCGTCCATGGGTACAACCGGAACAGGCGTGGCCGCGGTAGCCGCCTTGTCCTGAGGCCCGGAATGGGCGAAAAGTAAAAGGACCGCGAACGCCACGATCAAAACACAGCCAAGGACGATGAACTTTCGCGACTTCTGCGCGGATGAACCGCCCGCGGAACCACCCTTCGTTGCGCCGAGAACGGCTTTTTTCTTGGCGTCGAGATCACGTCGTTGCTCTTTGGAATCGTTGTGTTTATTTGTAGTCATTGTGCGTGAGCCTCCATCTGGTTCACAAGATAGGTCAGGTTAATCCCGAGCGGAAAGGTAAGGATTGAATGTGAAGTTGGCAAGATATACCTGCATTGCGGAGACGACATGAACAGTCACAACAAAGAATGGTCCGAGATCGCGGCGGAGCAGCTCGGCAATCTGCGCGGGGCAGGTCCGCTGGTCCACAACATCACCAACTTCGTGGTCATGGGGATATCGGCCAACGTGCTCCTGGCCCAGGGCGCGTATCCGGTGATGGCCCATGCTGTGGAGGAGGTCGAAGAGATGACCGGCATTGCCGGAGCCCTGGCCCTGAACATCGGCACCCTCAGCCGGCACTGGGTGGAGGCCATGATTCTGGCCGGAAAAAAGGCCAACGAGCTGGGCAAGCCCGTCATTTTGGACCCTGTCGGCGCCGGAGCGACCCGTTATCGGACCGAGACGGTGAACCAGATCCTGGACTCGGTGCGGGTAAGCGTTTTGCGAGGCAATCCTTCCGAAATCCTGGCCGTGTCCGGTGCTCAGGGCGGAGCCCGGGGCGTGGATGCGGTGCACAAGGTGGAGGAGATTGCCGATGCTGCCCGCGAACTGGCCTCCAGGCTGGGCTGCGTGGTGGCGGTTTCCGGGGAGCGGGATCTGGTCGCCGACGGCAAGCGCACCGTGCGCCTGACCGGAGGCTCGCCCCTGATGACCAAGATCACCGGCATGGGCTGCGCGTTGAGTTCCACGGTGGCCGCGTTCACGGCAATTGCTCCCGACGCCCTGACCGGCGCCGTGAGCGCCATGGCCATGTACAACGTCGCCGGCGAGCTGGCCGCCCAAAGGGCTTCCGGTCCGGGCAGCTTCGAGCCGGCCTTTCTGGATGTCCTCGGGATGATCGGCGCAACGCAGATGTTGCGCGCGGAGATCGAGGAAGAGTGAGAGAGCTGCCGGTGGATCTGCTTCTTTTCAGTCGATACCTTCAAAACCTGTTGCACCACATGTGCACGGAGGAGTGACTTCATGGCCCGAAAAAAACGATCAGCCGAGCCGATGGGCGTGGAATCCCTGCTGCGGGTCTTTCGCAAGTCCCGCAAGCCGCTGGGTTTCGGAGAGCTGCTGAAGCTGCTGGGGCTGCCCAACCGACAGCGCAAGGAGCTGGACGAAGCCCTGGACATCCTGGTCCGCGACGGACGGCTGATCCGAATGCGCGACGCCTACGGGCTGGCCGACAACATGCAGATCATCACCGGAGAGCTGGAAGTCCAGCGGTCCGGCGTGGGCTTCGTGCTTCCGGAGGACAGCCGGCGCAAGGACGTTTTCGTCAGCAGTAAGGATCTGGGGGACGCCCGGCACGGGGACAAGGTGGCCGTGGCCCTGCTGCCCAAACGCGGCGGACGCAATCCCGAAGGACGGGTCGTGCGCGTTTTGGAGCGGCGGACGGAAATCTACGCCGTGCGCATTCTGGACGTCCGGGGCAAGGGCTACTGGCTGGCCCAGGCCACGGACCCGAAACTGGGCTTTCATCTGCTGCTCACGGCGGAGGACGTTGATATCGCGCCGCAAAAGAACGACATCGTCCTGGCCCGGATCGGCGAACGCCTGGAAGAGCATCTCTGGGCCGGAACCATGGTCGCCATGCTGGGAACCGAAACCGACCTGGCCGTGCAGGAGCAGTTGGTCAAGTTCAATCACCATGTGCCCACGGTTTTTCCCGAAACGGTCCTGGAGCAGGCCGCGGCTCTGCCGGAGCGCCCAGCAGAAGAGGATTTCGGTGGACGCCGCGACCTGCGTGATCTGCCCCTGGTGACCATCGACGGCGCGACGGCCAAGGATTTCGACGACGCCGTCTGCGTGCGGGAGACGTCCAAGGGCTTCACCCTCTGGGTGGCCATCGCGGACGTGGCCCATTACGTGCCGCCCTTTACGCCCCTGGACGAGGAAGCCCGGGAACGCGGCAATTCCTACTACTTTCCCAAATCCGTGGAACCCATGTTCCCGGAACGGCTCTCCAACGGGCTGTGCAGCCTGAACCCTTCCGAGCCCCGACTGGCCATGGCCGCGGAAATGGAGTTTTCGCGGGACGGCAAGATGACCGGCGCTTCCTTTCACGCCATTGTCATGCAAAGCCATGCCCGGCTGACCTACGAGCAGGTGCACCAGGCCCTGGAGGAGCGCAATCCCCAGGTTCTCCGGGACCTGGAACCGCTGCTGCCCATGCTGGAACAGGCCGAATCCCTGGCCCGGATCCTCAAGAAACGCCGCCATGGCCGCGGCAGCCTGGATTTCGACCTGCCGGACCCGGAAATTCTGCTGGACGTGCGCGGCGAGGCCGTGGACATCCAGTCCCGGACCAGACATTTTTCGCACCAGATCATCGAGGAGTTCATGATCGCGGCCAACGAGGCCGTGGCCGAGTTTCTGACCAAAAAAGACGTGCCCATGCTCTACCGGATTCACGACACGCCCGACCCGGAAAAGCTGCGCGGCCTGTTCGAGGTTCTGGGCCGGACGGAACTGGCCGTGCGGCTGCCTAAAAAAGGCGAGCCCGCGGAGCCCGAAATGCTCCAGACCCTGCTGGCCGCGGCCCGGGACACGGAGATGGAGTTTCTGGTCAACCGGCTGTTGCTGCGCAGCCAGATGCAGGCCAAGTACAGCCCGGACAACATCGGGCACTTCGGCCTGGCGTCCAAATGCTACGCCCACTTCACCTCGCCCATCCGGCGCTACGCGGACCTGGAACTGCACCGGGCCCTGAAAAACGCCCTGTCCGGTCGCGGCCCCAAGGTGTCCCACAAGCAGCTCAAGACCCTGGGCGACGCCCTGAGCATTCGGGAGCGGCGAGCCATGGCCGCGGAACGGGAGATCCTGAAGCGGGTGACGGTCATGTTTCTCATGGACCGGGTGGGCGAAGAGTTTTCCGGGGTTGTTTCATCCCTCACGGATTTCGGATTCTGGGTGGAACTCGCCGATGTCATGGCCGACGGCATGGTCCGCCTCTCCTCGCTCTCGGACGACTATTATACCTTTTTCCCGGAGCGCCACGAACTGATCGGGCGGCGGACCGGGCGGACCTTCCGCCTGGGCCAGCATGTCCAGGTCGTGCTCGAGGAAGTCAGCCTCTCGCGGCTGGAGATCACGCTGGTGCTCGCACCGGAGAAAGAGGAGGAGAAGAAAGCCAGGAAATCCAGGAAAGGCAAGAAAGAAAAGCGTGATTGACCAGAAGTCCTTTTCCGCGCCGCTCCTGTCCTGGTTCGCGGATCAGGCCCGGGATCTGCCCTGGCGGAGGAACTACGACCCCTATCAGGTCTGGATTTCCGAGGTGATGCTCCAGCAGACCCAGATGGACCGGGTCTTGGGTTATTTTCAGCGCTGGATTGCCCGCTTTCCGGATGTTCAAGCCCTGGCCTCGGCCCGCGAGGATGCAATCCTCGCGTCCTGGGAAGGCCTGGGCTACTACACCCGGGCCCGCAACCTGCACCGGGCGGCGCGCTACGTGGTGGAGCGGCTGGGAGGCGAGTTGCCCCAAGAACATGCCTCCTGGCTGGCCCTGCCCGGCGTGGGCCCCTACACCGCGGCCGCTGTCTGCGCCATCGCCTTCAACCAGCCCCATGCCGTGGTGGACGCCAACGTGGGGCGCGTCTTCGCTCGGGTCTTCGATCTGGATACCCCGGTCAAGGAACGTACCGCCAGGGATTTCATCGCCGAGCACGCCTTGCGGCTGACTCCGCCGGGTCAGGCGCGCCATTTCAGCCAGGCCCTGATGGAACTGGGCGCCCTGGTCTGCCTCCCTCGTCGCCCCCGCTGCTCTTTCTGCCCGCTGCACGACCTCTGCGAGGCCCGGCGGCTGGACATCGTGCTGGAACGGCCGGTACCGGCCAAAGCAGTAACCTACATCCCCATCGACGTGGCCACGGGCGTGCTCATGGCCGGCGGACTGATCTACATCCAGAAACGTCCGACCACCGGCGTCTGGGCCGGCCTCTGGGAATTTCCCGGCGGAACTATCGAAGGCGCCGAAACACCGGAACAGACCCTGATCCGCGAATACATGGAAGAAACCGGCTTCCGGATCGACAACCTGCGCAAACTGGCCGTGATCCGCCACGGCTACACCAAATACCGCGTCGCCCTGCACTGCTTCTGCTGCCACCTCCCCGACAACACCCCCCAAACCCCGCCCATCCTCACCGCGGCCCAGGAATTCCGCTGGGTATCACCGAAAGAACTCGACCACTTCGCCTTCCCCGCCGGCCATCGCAAGCTGATTGACCAGACGTTTGCGGGTGGGGGATTTTGTACTGAGTGAAACTGGAAGGGCACCAACTTGCGGTCCCATGTCACTGGAAAGATAAAGGTTGTCCGCGTTGCTCTCTTCATGACTTTATGTACGTTGGAATGTACGTAAATCGACAAGGAGCATTGCCATGAAGCGGTTGAGATGATGAGGATATCGACCATCCGGACGGTTTCCGGAGACTGATTCCCTGAGGTGGCGACAGGGTAGGGCTCTATTCTTTCATGAGAGGAGGGGTCTGTTCTCGAGCCTTGATCATCATCGCCGGGTTCTGTTTTCCCCGGCGATGGCACCTTCTCCTGTTCATTCGCTTGCACCCTTCCAGGTAATGCCAGCGCAGAGCCTCTCGACGGACCGTGAAAAGATCAGGAGCCAGATATGATTGCTTCCACTCAAAATGTCGTTTAAAGGCTTCAACATTTAGTACATTATAGGTTTTCCCGGAAAACAGTATCGGAATTGGACGATGGCTTCCAGATACGCGTGATAACGTTCCAGTGGGACACTTACCTTCAAGACCTTCCCAGTCGTCAACAGTGATCACGGTGTATCCATCATCTCCTCCGAGGTTGGCTTTATGCCCCGCCCTTATGGTGGTTATATGGCTGCCGCATAAAGCTAACTTCAACACAGAGCATAAATCCAACTTCGGAGTCAAGAATGATTTGACAGACATTTCTCAAGCTATTGAAAGATAAAAATACGGATCGTATTTTCAAAAAGTGCTTGTAAAATCAGCAGGTGCTAAGGCCGTGAATTTGAGGGGCAGATTTTGTGAAATTAGCATAATAACACTGCGAAGCGATAAAGTCGACTTCGCAGTAAACAAACTAATGAGAAGTAAACTTAATGAGTGAACATACTGAAGTCCGCCTTCCTCTTGTAGAAAAATTGCTCAAACTCGGATGGGATAAAAACCAGCTTCAATATGAGCCGGAATGGCGCGTGCCCAAAACGCCTAGCGAGGCTAGTCGTCGTGAGAAAGGGCAGAGCTTTAAATCTTTTCCAATCGATGTGGCGATTTTTGATCATCCATCCCATGTCGGTGATTATCAACATCTTCAAGTCATAATTGAAACAAAAGCTCCAACTATAGTTGAGGGGATAAATCAGTTAGAAATTTACATGAGCCTTGAGCCTCATGTATTGCTTGGAATATGGACTAATGGTCAGGAATTGATTCTTGTTTATAGGACTCCTGATGGCAAATTTGATATTGAGAAAAACGGGAGCCTTCCCAAACCGACGGATAGCCTTATAAGAACAGCAGGAAAGCGCCTAACTTGGGCTGACTTGGAAGTCCCAACTACTGCGGAATTAAAAAAGACATTTTCTCGGCTGTTAGACGTAGTGGTAAGCAGAGATACCTTAAGCACTCGCAGGGATGATCAGCTCAACAACTTGTGCAATATTATTCTTGCTAAGCTGGAAGGCGATAAGCTAGCCAAATATTCCCCTGATGATCCAGCGCCTTTTCAAGTATGGGGTAGTGAAGAGGAAACCGCGAAAAAGGTAAAGGCACTTTTTGATGGTATGCGCATAGCCCATAGCGACCTATTTTTAACTGATTCGGATAAAGACATACATCTTGATGATCATACAATTCATTCATGCGCGTACGAAATTTCTAAATATCGACTTCGAGACACTTCGATTAGTGTCATCTCTGAAGCATTTCAAATATTTCGAACGTCGAGCTTAAAGTCCGAAGAAGGTCAATATTACACTCCATATCCCGTCATCCGGAGTGCGATAAAATTAATGGAAATCAAGCCAAGTGACAAAGTCCTAGACCCTGCATGCGGAACTGGAGGTTTTCTTCTAGAGAGCTTTAGGCAGCTAATCGAAAACCACCCTACCATGTCTGATGGCGATACAAAGAGCTGGGCAAATCGTCATCTATTTGGAGTCGATAAAGACCGTATTAACGTCAAATTAACAAAGGCGATTATGCTAACGATTGGCGATGGCAGCACGAATACCTATTTGGGTGATTCCATAAGAAAGCATTTGTGGGCTACATATTTTCAAGATTTGCAAACTGCGCTTACGCCTAGATCATTTACATGCATTGTAACAAATCCACCGTTTGGAAAAGGATTGAAGGTTTCAAAGGTTGATGCAAAAGCGGCTGGTTTCACTATTTCCAGAAAGCCGAAAAAACTACCAAGTGGTGGCTTCGAATATTCAAAGAGCGTTCATGAAGAACGAGAGATAGGGATTTTATTTCTTGAGCGCTGCTATGACTTGCTTGCAGATGGTGGAAGGTTAGGAATTATTCTGCCTGAAACATATATGTTTTCACCTTCCTATGCTTGGCTTAGGTTCTGGCTTAAAGATCGGCTTGAGTTAAAAGGCATGCTGAATATTGCCATGGAGGCATTCCAGGGATTCTGTCGCGCGAAGACAAATTTCTATATTTTCGAAAAGGTGGTCGATAAAAATGCATAAACCTAGTTGGTTCCGAGATGGACAAACCCTAATTGTAAACGCAAAAACATGCGGAATTAACAAGGATGGTCATGAGCAGTATATTGTGAATCCAGATACTGGAATTCGTTCAAACTCTGATATTGATGACGATCTGGCAGAATGTTGTGATCTTGTTAAATCTGGGGATTTTTCTAGAAAAGAGGTGTTTTTCTATGTTACGAGTCGAATTGTAGAAAGTAGTTCATATGTTCCAAAATATTTTGACCACAAAACACTTGAGGGAATTGAAGAGCTCTCAAAAAATAATAAAGGATTTACGCTTAAGTCATTAGGTCAGCTTAAAAAAGAAAAAAAATTATTGCTGTTTGGTGGTCATGGAAGCCCCAGCTCCGATCAAAGGCTTGGTGAAATTCCATATATCAAAGTGTCTGACCTTCGCGCGGGGCATGTCAATATTAATCCAACAAATATGGTGCCTCTTGCGCTGGCAAAGAAGTTTTGGGGTGATGACACCTCTGGCCTGCAAGCATATGATCTGGTTTCTCCTGAAAGAGCATCTAAAAATATTGGTGAGTTTTGTGTTCTTATGCCGGGACAAGAAAACTCGGTGTTAACCAAAGAAGTTATTGTTGTCCGAACTAATACAGATTTGTTCGATCAATTCTATTTGCTTTGGGCTCTCACTCTTAAAGAAGTGGTTGCACAATGGGAGCGCATCGTATTCATGCAAACAAATAGGGAAGATGTCGGAAAAAGAATGCATGAGATTCTAATTCCAATACCAGAATCAAGAGAGCTTGCTGATAAACTTTCATTTCAATTTAGAGATTACTATCAAAGCCTTGAAAAGGCTAGACGGATTTTTGTTGACTCTATTGAACATAGCAGCTTTAGTCATCACATTCATTTGGGTGAGTAGCGCTTAACAAATTGCTGCACGCGGGCAGCAAAAAGGGACATCCATGATAAGAAAGTCAAGTGGGAAGATTGAGATTCCCTGAACATCCTGGTTTGAGAAATCCGGGTGCTATGAAATGTTGCTTGCCGACGTCTTTTTATTCTCTCGCTTGGGTCGAGATTGGTTACCGACCAGACATCCATTTGCAGCATCAGGCTGGGAGATATGGCTCTATGTCCCTCCCTTGCGGAAATAGCTTTCGCTGAAGAGTCAGTTTGGGTTAACCCTGCCGTCCTCGAAACAGGCATACAGAAGCATCATGGCAAAAGTGCCATTCGCATAGTCCCTTATTACGCGAGGAACGGCAGGGTGTCGGCAAAAGCTATGTGTCACATCGTATCAGCGCGTTGACGCTCAACAGCTGTGGTTTCGGCAATTTATGCTGCTTTTTTTTCCTCTCTGTACGTGAAAGGTTGCTGTTTTTTGTCTGCAGCCAACAGATATGCCACCATTTTTCTCGCCACGGCCAAAGTAGCGGTGTCTCTGTGCACTCTGCTCAGTACAGGGGAAGAAAGGACAAAATATGCTTGATTCACTGAGCCGTCCGAAGGGTTTCTCTCTGTACTGACGAGTCAATCATGCCGTCCTTGACCCGGATGATGCGTTCCGACGCCATTGCTATCTCATTGTTGTGGCTCACTATGACGATGGTCTTGCCTTGGTCGTGCAGGGAATGCAGAATGGACATGACTTCCGCCTCCGCGGACGAATCAAGGTTGCCCGTGGGTTCGTCCATCATGAGAATATCCGGATCGTTTGCCAGTGCCCTGGCAATGGCGACCCGCTGCTGCTGACCGCCTGAGAGGTCCGAAGGCCTGGAGTCGGTCTTGTCGCCAAGCCCCAGCGACTGCAGCAGATGCATGGCTCTTTCGGTTTGATCCCTCTCCGGTGTTCCCGCAAGCATCATGGCCGTTTCGACGTTCTCAATGGCCGTGAGCCCTTGCAGAAGATTGAAGAACTGAAAGACGAAGCCGATCTTGCGCCCTCGAAGGCGAGCCAGCTCGCTGCTGCTCAAAGCACCGATGTCCACACCGTCGAGAAGAATCCTACCACTTGAGGGGCGATCCAATCCACCGAGCAGGTGCAAGAGAGTGCTTTTGCCATGACCCGAAGGGCCGACTACGCAGGTAAATGATCCGCGGGGAATATCCAGTGTTATGCCGCGTAAAGCCATGGTGGCGGCATCCCCTCTGCCGTAGGTTTTGAAAACGTCCATGGTGCGCAAAATGATGTTATCCATGGCTGATGGCCTCCACAGGCGAGAGACGAGCCGCTCTCCAAGCAGGATACACACCGGCGATTACCGCAACCAGAATGGAGAGCGTCATGGCACCGAGGATAACCGTGACATCGAATACATTGCCGCTGCCCGACCCCTTCATCAGGGTCGTAAAGGCGTTCTCGCTGATGTAGGGCGTCACGATCACCGATGCCAGCATGCCTCCCGCGACTCCGCAGATGCCGCCGAACAACCCATAAAGCCCAGATTCCATGACAAAAACGGAGAAAATCACTTTTCGAGTAGCTCCAAGCGCCTGCAGAATGCCGATTTCTCGCTTTCGCTCATAGGTGGCGGTCATCATCGTGTTGATGATGCCGAAGGCAGCCGCCAGAATCGCCACCGCCGCAATGAGCTGCAGCGTGACGTTCACCGAGCCGACAATGGCAAGCACGGAGCTGAGCATCTGCTGGTCAGAAACCACGCCAAGTCCCGTGGCCGCCCGGATCTGATCGCTGTAGCTCTCGGCAAGCGCCGGATCGTTGAAGGCGATGGCGACATACGAATAGAGGTTCACGGAATTGAAAATATCCTGGGCCAGCTTCATGGGGAGGAAGATGGTTACATCGTCCTTGCCGCCCGTGGCTTTGAGAACGCCTAGCACCGGGACCTGTGCGCCTCTGAGGGTCAGCGTGCTTCCGGGAGGGAAGCCGAATCGTGCGGCAACTTCGGAGCCGATCACGGCCCCCGTGTCCTCAGGAGATGAAAAGTACCTGCCCTGATCGACCGCCAAGCCTCTCGAATGCATGACCTCGTCAGGAAGGATGCCGTTGACTGTAATCGGCACATTGTTGAGGGCGGTCCTCTGGACGAGGAACGGGATCACTGTCAGGCCTTCAATGGATTCGATCCTGACGACCTCCTCAGAAGTGATGTTGGTCGGCATCTGATCGCCGGTAAGAATGGAAAGCTGCTCATATCCGCACGAGCCTTTGGGAATGACGATGAGATTCGCCCCTAGGGCAGCGGTTTCCCGGTGGATCTCGTTCTTCAAGCTGCCGCCCATGGACAGGAAGGTGACGTAGGAGGCTATGCCGATGGTGATCCCGAGCAAAGTGAAGACGAATCTTCCCCGCCGCCAAACAATATTACGGACCACAAGCTTGGAGATGGTCATTTAGCCTCCCAGATTATGGTTACGCACAATTTGGACGGAGTCTGCGTCGAAGATCAGGGTGCCCTTGTTTTCGGTGAAGCTGCCCGCGACAACGACCTCATCTCCCATTGAGGGCCTCTTGCCCGTATATTTGATTGGGAGAAAGACTTTCTCGCAACCCTGGACTGTGCATCGAAGTTCCTTCACGTCCATTATTCCAAAGATGCTCGGATCTTGATTGGATACGGCGCCCGTCACGCCGCGAATGGTGATGTTCCCTGTGTAGGCCAGGGGATCAAAAGCAACGTCGTTCACGTTGAGAGCGGGGGTCGCAGTCGGGTTGAAGACAGCAAGCCCGATGACACTGATGGATATCAGCGAGAAGACGAGAACATATTTTCGCATAGAGATTTTCCTTGTTGTGAGAATTGTTGACAACACCGATCACCTGGACCTCTTGATAAAGGGCCAGCGTTCCGGTTCGCCGGTTGCGACGAGATAGGATGTTCAGAGGTAACTTTTCAGCTCATTCGGTGAATGGGCATTTCCGCACGGGATTCCGGCCTTCGCTGGAGTGACTTTACGCTGCGAGCCGTATCCATGTCAGTCAAGCCCGTGAACGCCGGCGCTATCGCTACCCAGGTCTTTTTTTCGAATATTGCTGAACAGAACGTTCAGAGAAGAGAAATCAGGCGGTTTCTGGAGGGCGTTCGACAAGCATCGAGATTCCCTGGAGACAGCTTTCCGGGAAAGAATCAGAAAGTGTTGCCTGCTCATGCGGAGCAACGATGCTCGTCGCCTTGCCGGTCATGACGATCGGCGCGCACAAGCCGCAAGGGCAGGAAACAAGGAGGCAGGGCGTGCTCTTTGATGACCTCTCGGAGTCGGCCTCGCGGGAGCAGCATTCGCCGTAACCATCGTCGAAGCCGGAGGCGACGGTGGCGAAGGAAATGGGTACTCCTACCAGGGTCAGCGCAAGCACGACAGCGAGCAGAAGAGAAGAGGCATGCGGGATGGAGTAGCTTGTTGAAGACATAAATGGGTCATTAGGTAAATAGGTATCCGGGGCTGTCTACGAAAAGATTCGGCCGATCGTATGAATAAAACGAAGTCTGAGCCTATTGCCCGGATTGCAACGCATATCCGCTACTCAGGTCCAACGGGCATGTCAATGGAGCATGGACAGGTAACCAAGACTGATCAGACAATTACTCCCACAAAACCTCACGCCTCAGAAACTTGAGGAATTGCGCTTGAAAGTGCAAATAAGTTTACAGGTCATAAAACACTCAGGGGCTTGATGGTAAAGATTTATCAAGTTGTTGAGGGGCGCGAAAGCGTGGGCCACAACTCAGTGTTTTTCCCGTAGCATCTCAAGCATTCCCTTCAGGGACGCCAGGGCTGATTGCCGTTTGATTTCCAGACGTGAACCGGAGAAATGAAGGCATGCACTGTGCTGGTACTCTTTGTACGACCAAGCCACCCAGACGGTGCCAACCGGTTTATCGGGTGTTCCTCCGTCGGGACCGGCGATGCCGGAGACGGCAAGGGCCGCTTGGGTGTTCAGCAGTTGCCGGACACCGGAAGCCATGGCCAGAACCACTTCCCGGCTGACCGCGCCACGGGCTGCGATGACGGCCTCAGGCACGTTCAACACCGTGCTTTTGACCTGGTTTGCATAGGCCACTACCGCTCCGGCAAACCATTGGGAACTCCCAGAGATGTTCGTGGTCAGATGGGCGATCAGCCCACCTGTGCAGGATTCCGCCGCGGCCAGCATCCCGCCGCGTTCCATCAGAGTGCGGCCCAATTCCATGATCAGCTTCTCGTGACCTTCATCGCAAATTCTCGCCATGATGAACTCCCTCCTGGTTAAATCGGCGGCATTGTCTGGCCGCTCATTGTCGACCAGAAGGATGGTTGCTTCAATAAGCCACCCTCCAGCCGTCCTTGATCCAAGAAGTGGTAAAGGGTAAGAGCTTTCCGTGCAGGGCGCAATTCTCGGGACGGCACATGTCAGATCTTATCAAAATAATTTTGCTATTTTTAAAAGTCCAGGTTTTCAGTGATGCGATTGAACATAACTAAACGTCACCATGGCCTTCCATGTTCCGGAGAATTTTCAGGAACGAGACATGAATAATTTTCATCCCGGTTCGGTTCTTCTGGTGGCGAAGCGCGACCATGTCGAGGCATTGAACCTTGCCGGAGAAATTTCCGAATGGCTGTCCGGACGCGGTGTCGTGAACAGCGTGTCGGAAAATGTTGACGATCTCGCGTCCCGCCTGCCTCGGTCCTGGCCCACGCCAACGCTGATTCTCGTCCTTGGCGGTGACGGGACCATGATCAGCGTTATCAGAAAGTTGGCCTCGAATCACATCGCCATCTTGGGGATCAATTTTGCCCGGGTCGGTTTTCTCACGGAGTGCTCCAAAGATTCCTGGCAGCCCATGCTGGATGGAATTTTCGAGCATGGAGCGATGATTTCTTCCCGGATGCTCTTGGATGTGCGGTTGATTCGTGACAGCCGGACCATGCTTTCGACCATCGTCGTGAACGACATCGTTGTCGGACGGGGAAGGTTGGCCAGACTGATCAACCTGGAACTTTTCTTCGAAGAGGAACGCATTGCCGCATTGCGAGCCGACGGACTGATCCTCTCCACGCCCACCGGCTCTTCCGCCTATTCCTACTCTGCCGGAGGTCCACTGGTGTATCCGGAAATGGACGTGATCTGCACAACGCCTATCTGTTCGTTTCTTACCGAGATCAAGCCGTTTGTCTTTCCTGCGGAGAGGACGATTCAAGTCCGGATTGACGAGTACACCATGGAGGCTTTTCTGACTCTGGACGGGCAATCCGGCTATCCGCTGATCAAGGGTGATCAGGTGCACGTCACCAGATCGCAATGCAGAATGAATCTCGTAACATCTTCCGGCTACTCGTATTTCCAGAAACTCCGAGCCAAAGGGTTCCTGCAGGAAAGCTGACCGTGTCTCTCCGAAAACATATCGCCTCTCCCCAGGAGATTCGTCTGGGACATGACCCCCGTCTGGATGCCTGGATCCTGCACTTTCTCACCGAAAACAATCTGGACCACGCCACCAGCCCGGATAAAAACGCCTCTCCCGAGCAGATCCGCTTCATGGTTGACCTGGATGAGGATCAATTCTTTCCGGCATGCACGGATTCGATGTTGGATTTCCTGCTCAAGCAGGAAATTGCACCCGAGTTGCGCACTGAATATACGAAGCATTGGGAGAGCATCTTTCGGTTGATTCGCGACCAGATCGCCGACCCATATCTGCGTCGAAAGATCACGGCCCTATGCCGCTACAAATTTCGATCGGCTCTGCATTCCTCCATCATCATTCCCTCCCGGCTGCTCAAATGGATGTTGACGATTTACATGAGCTACAGCGGATTGGATGATCCTTTGCGGGATCGAAAACGTCGCGCCAATGCACGTGCCTACGCCTTTACCCAGACCGCTTTGTACCGCCAGATCACCAGTGCCTGTCCCAAGGAATTGATCGCATGCACAAGCATGGAACAGCTCCGTGAAGATCTGGATCTGCTGGAATTGAAGCGTCTTGTGCGCCTCGCGACGATTTGCGGCATATGGGAGGCCAAGGAGTTTCGGCTGCACAAGACAGTTGCGGAATGGTCGGATGTGATTCCGGTTTGGGAATCCAAAGAAATTCAGCCTGACGCCCAGGCCGTCGTGGCGGAGATAGATGGTCCTTGGCCGGAGTTCGAGGAACTGCGCAACTACTTGTTCCAGAAACGTCATGACGCGTTGAAGATTCTCTACCTGCCGGGAGAAAGCGGGGCACTGATCTTCGACATCCTGATCGTGCGTTCCCTGATCCGGCAAGGGCACCGGGTCATCCTGGCCCTACGGGAAGGCTTCGACTTCATGATGCCGACGATCTGGGACCAGGACAATGATCCCGTACTCGCCGAATGTCTGGACGGAGCGTATTTTCTCACCGATAACCAAGTCTCAAAGAACGAGTTGCTCAAGCGCATCCGCGAGAACCAGCTTCTGGTCATTTCCGACGGCACTCGGGAACGCTTGAATCTCTACCGGACCAGTCTGACTTTTGCCAGAGCCTGGAAGGAATCGCACCTGATCATGGCCAACGGCGCTTCGAACTATCGTCGTCTGATCGCCGTGAACCAGGGATTCACCAGGGATATCGTGTCCTTTCATCGAACCGACCAGAAGGATGTCGTTTTTTTCTGCAAGCCCCGCTCGGAACGCATCCGTCATGTCACGGAAAGAGAGTTGCTGCTCATGGCCGAAAAGCTGATTGAATCCATGCGGACGGCCAGGGCGGAAGGCAAGACCGTCATCTTTTACAGCGCTATTATCGGTTCCATTCCCGGACAGACCAAAGTGGCGATTTCCATCCTGAACACCTTTGTCTCCTATCTGCGCTCCCGGCTGGAACAGTGCCTGATCATCAACCCCGCCGAGCATTTCAAACCGGGCATGGACGGCGACGATCTGATGTACATGTGGGAAAAGGTCCAACGTAGCGGGTTCATTGATGTCTGGCGATTCCAGACGGTGGAGGACATTGAACGCAGTTTCGAGCTGCTTGGTCAGAAAATGCCCGCGGTCTGGAACGGCAAGGACGCGACGTACTCCACCGGCTGCACCAAGGAAATGACCATCGCCTTGGACATGCAGAAAAAGCATTCGGAATTGCAGATCATTGGACCGGATCCAGCCAAATTTTTTCGGCGCAGAGAGTATGGCGTAGGCAAGTATTTTGATATTAGTCTGGAACGAAACTGGCGATAGCTGTGTGACATACATGCTCACAAGGAAGTTCACTTGTCAGGCTTTTCGTTTTTATGACTTGACTCGGAAACTGCATGCAAAAGAAGCATCCCGCAAAGACGTGAATTCAGCGAACTGATCCACCAATTTCAGCTTTCGATTCGCATGATTCAACCAATGAACGACAAAAGGAGTCGCGTCGTGTCCGTATATGAAGCCGTGATCGGCCTGGAGGTGCATGCGCAGCTGCGCACCCGGACGAAGATTTTTTGTGGCTGCTCTACCCAGTTCGGGCGGGAGCCCAATTCCAATGTATGTCCGGTTTGCACGGGCATGCCCGGAGTGCTGCCGGTACTCAACCGAACAGCCGTGGAATACGCGCTGAAAATGGCTTTGGCGGTCCAGTGCAGAGTAAATAACCGCTCGGTTTTCGCCCGCAAGAATTACTTTTATCCGGACCTGCCCAAGGCATATCAGATTTCCCAATACGAACTTCCGCTGGCGGAACATGGTCATTTGCGAATCTGGGTGGACGACGTGGAAAGAACCATCGGCATTACGCGCATCCACATGGAAGAGGACGCGGGAAAGTCCATTCATTCGGCGACGGAAAACAAGAGCTTTGTGGATCTGAACCGCACCGGGGTGCCGCTGATCGAAATCGTCAGCGAACCGGATCTTCGCAGTGCCGACGAAGCCGTGGCCTATCTCAAGGCGTTGCGTTCCATCCTGGTCTACCTCGAAATCTGCGACGGGAACATGGAGGAGGGCAGTTTTCGCTGCGACGCCAATATATCCATCCGTCCCAAGGGCGTGACGGAACTCGGGACGCGCACCGAATTGAAAAACCTCAATTCTTTTCGCCATGTGCACAAGGCGATCGAATATGAAATCTCTCGTCAGGCCGTGCTCCTTGAGGACGGGGAAATGATCGTCCAGGAAACCCGCCTTTATGACGTGGACAAGGGCATCACCATTTCCATGCGCGGCAAGGAAGAAGCCCACGACTACCGCTATTTTCCCGATCCTGATCTCGTGCCCGTGCTGGTCCGGGAGGAGCAACTGCATACGCTGCGGCAGTCCATTCCGGAATTGCCGCAAGCCAGGGAGGCCCGATTCATCTCCGAGTATGGTCTGCCGACCACCGCGGCCCAAACATTGACCGCGGAAAAGGACTTGGCGGAATATTTCGAGAACGTGGTCAGGCTGGGACCGGAACCGCAGAAAGTCTGCAACTGGATGCTCACTGATCTGCTGCGCGAATTGAACCAGGCCAGGATTCCGGTCGCGCAATCCCCGCTGAACCCGGGTCATCTGGCCGAGTTGCTGGCCATGATCGATTCAGGCAAGATCAGCACGAGCATCGCCAAGCAGATATTTCCGGAAATCTTCGCCACAAAGGATTCACCGCAAGCTATCGTGGAGCGCAAAGGGTTGGCCCAGATTTCAGACAGCGGCGCTCTGGAAGCCGTGGTGGATAAGATTCTGGCTGCGAACCCCAAGGAGGTCGAGGCCTACAAAAACGGAAAGACCAAACTGATGGGTTTCTTTGTCGGCCAGATCATGCGTCAAACCAAAGGCCAGGCCAATCCGGACATGGTGAACAAGTTGATCCTGGAGAAGTTGCAATAACTTCAATCTCACGGTCTGACCCCCAAGCACTTCAAACATTCATAACTGAACCATTTGATCACATCATGCAGCCACATATCCAATTCAAACCCGAATCCAACGAACTTCACCTCCTGGATCAACGCCTGCTGCCGCGGACGGAAGAGTGGTTCGTCTGCCGAAACATGGACGACATTATCTTTGCCCTCAAGGAGATGGTCATCCGGGGGGCGCCGGCCATTGGCGTGACAGCGGCCTACGGGTGCTGCATCGCGGCGGGCAATGCCGATCCGTCCTCCTCCCATTGGGTCACGGATCTGGACCGCCAGTTGACGGAACTTGCCCAAGCTCGGCCTACGGCCGTCAATCTGCAGTGGGCCGTGAACTTGATGCGCGAAACCTGGAACGTCAGGCCGGACATCCAGCTTGGGGAGCTGCATCGGATGTGGATCGCGCAAGCCGAGGAACTGCATCGCCAGGACGACAAGATCAACCGGGAGATGGGTCGACATGGCGCGGCCCTGCTCCAGAACGGCGACACCGTGATGACCCATTGCAACGCCGGAGCCCTGGCCACTGGGGCCTATGGCACAGCCCTGGGCGTGATCCGCGCAGCCGTGGAATCCGGCAAACGTATTCACGTGCTGGCCAATGAAACCCGGCCGTTCTTGCAGGGCGCCCGATTGACCGCCTACGAACTGGCGCAGGATGAAATTCCGGTGACCGTTTGCTGCGACAATGCCGTGGGATTGCTCATGGCCAAAGGGATGGTTCAGGCCGTGGTTGTCGGCGCGGACCGGGTCGCGGCCAATGGCGACGCGGCCAACAAGATCGGGACGTACACCGTGGCCGTGTTGGCCAAACGCCACAACATCCCCTTTTACGTGGCCGTCCCCTTCTCGACCATCGACTTTGCAACGGCTTCGGGTGAGGATATCCCCATCGAGGAGCGGACTCCGCTCGAAGTGACCCACATCCAGGATCGTCAAATCACTCCTGACGAGGTGCCCGTGCTCAATTTTGCTTTTGACGTCACCCCAGCCGAACTGATCACCGCCTTGATAACGGAGAAAGGCGTGATCAAGCCCGGGGAGTTGAGGAATTTCAAATCTTAAAATCTGAAATCTCCATCAGAATCCGATTGGTTTGAAATCTCAAATCTGAAACTTGAAATTTTTTTTACCAACCAGCATCAACCACAGGATCCCGAATATCCATGTCCTATGAACTGCCCATTGTCGCCTTGATAGGCCGGCCCAACGTGGGCAAGTCGTCCTTGTTCAACCGCCTGTTGCGATCCTCCAAGGCGCTGACTCACGATTTACCCGGTGTTACCCGGGACAGAATCTACGGCGAAGTGAGACGAGGTGAAAAACCCCACGCTCTTGTGGACACGGGAGGCCTTGAGCCTGAATCCAATGAAGACATCAAGCAGGCTGTGCTCTCCCAGGCCCGAGAGGCCCTTCGCGAATCCTCGCTGGTGCTGATGGTCGTGGATGGTCGGGAAGGACTGACCACCCTTGACGAGCAGGTGGCCGCTCTTTTGCGAACAGCTGACAAGCCGATGCTGCTGGTTGTGAACAAGGTGGACGGAGCGGAAAAGGAAGACTTGATGACCGCCGAATTCCACCAGCTCGGATTCACGATAGTAGCCGTATCCGCGGCACACGGTCATGGTCTGAATTATCTGCGCGATACCATTATCGACCTGCTGCCGGCTCCACCGGAAGATGTTTCGACGCCGACGATTGCAGCCGTGGAGCCGGCCTTTGCTGAAGAATCCGATGAGGATTCCGAAATCACATCAGATGCTGAGATGGAAAATGTGGCCACAGGTCTGAGATTGGCCTTGCTCGGGAGGCCCAATGTCGGCAAGTCGTCCCTGGTCAACGCGCTGATCGGCTATCACCGGGTGATTGTTTCCAGCGAAGCCGGAACTACGCGGGACAGTGTGGACGTTTCGTGGCAGGCCGGCCCCAAACGGTATACGCTGGTTGATACCGCCGGGGTGCGGAAACGGACCCGGATACAGGACAGCCTGGAACGTTTCAGTGTGCTTAAATCCTTGCGCAGCAGCAAGAAAGCGCAGGTTACCCTGTTGGTACTGGATGCCGTGGACGGTTTGACGGGTCAGGACAAAAAGCTGCTTTCCTTCCTGGACCGGGAAAAAACCCCCTTGATCGCCGTGGTCAACAAAATCGATCTTGTCCCCCGCAACCAGCTCAACGCGTTGAAAAAAACTTTTCAGGAGGAACTCTCCTTTGCCGGGCACATCCCGCTCATGTTCACATCGACGATTACCCGGGCCGGCTTGGGCGGACTGCTTCCGCTTACAGAACGGGTCTGGGACCAGTGTCAGACCCGAATCTCCACGGGTCAGCTGAACCGCATCCTCGGAGAGGCCACGCAACGCCATCAGCCTGCCGTGGTCAACCGCAGGCGGGCCAAGTTTTTCTATGTCACCCAGACAGACATTGCTCCGCCGACCTTTGTATTTTTCGTCAACGATCCTGAACTGGTAAAACCGGAGTATTCACGGTATCTGGAGAATCAAATCCGGAAGCGTTTCAGTTTGAATCTGACGCCCGTGCAGTTGTATTTTCGGTCCAGCCATGAAAATTCGAAGAAGTAGGGAGTCTAGGGCGTATGGAAGGAACGCTTCAAGGCAACTCATCAGATGCGCCGCTGCAGGCGACTTTTCCTCTGTGGTGGATCGTATGAACGGATTTGTCTCCGGCAGCCGTATCGATTATTAAAGAACGTAAACGACTGCCTTCGTCCCGACAAAAGATTTCCACCTACACCCATCACCCCGCTTCAGGCCAAGAACGACTTCCATGTCCCACATTCAGCTCACAGCCAAGCACCGCCCGCAAACTTTCGCGCAGGTCTGCGGACAGGAGGATATCCGGGCGATTCTTTCCAGGGCGTCAGTCCAGGATCGTGTAGCTGCCGCCTATTTGTTCAGCGGAACGCGAGGTGTGGGCAAGACGACATTGGCCCGGATTTTCGCCAAAGCCATCAATTGTGTTACCGCCCCCACCAGCGAGCCATGCAACCAATGCCATCACTGTCGTCAAATCACTGCCGGCTCAGCTGTGGATGTGGCTGAAATCGACGGCGCATCCAATCGGGGCATCGAACAGGCCCGACGGTTGAAAGAAGATGTCGGATATGCCCCCCTGGAGTGCCGGTACAAGGTGATCATTATCGATGAAGCCCACATGCTCACCAGGGATGCCTTCAACGCCCTGCTGAAGACCATGGAAGAGCCGCCTCCGGGAGTGACCTTCATCATGGCCACCACGGAACCCCACAAGTTCCCGGCCACAATCATCAGCCGCAGCCAACACTACGTATTCAAGATGCTTCCACAGGCTCAACTCCAGGCACATTTGCAACGCATTCTGGAACTGGAAGGACGCGAATTCGAGCCTGCGGCCACGGCTCTTCTGGCCCGCCGCGCAGCGGGCAGCGTGCGGGATGCAATGTCTCTGCTGGAACAAGTCCTGACCATCAGCGACCAATCCCTGCGCCTGGAGGATGTTCGCCGAATTCTCGGTCTGGCCGGCGGGGAGCTGTTCCAGCGGCTGATTCACGCCATGCGCACCCAAGATTGCCTAGATGTCCATGACGTGCTCAAGGTACTGTTGAATCAAGGCCTTGATCTTGGTTTTTTTTTGCGCGAACTTGCCGGATTGTGGCGCAATCTCTTCTTGTTGCGCCAAATCGGGGAAAAGGCCCTGCCGCTGTTGGAACTGCCGGATGAAGAAGGGCGGGCTTGGTTGACCGTGGCCTCGGAACTGTCGCCGACGTATATCCATGCGGCATGGCAGATCACTCTGGAAGCCCAGCGCAAGGTTCTGAACAGTCTTGAGCCGGCCCAGTCTTTGGAAATGCTGCTCTTGAACCTGACGTACCTGCCGCAACTGGTATCATTGGAAGAGTTGCAGCATGATCCAGGCGATCAAAGAGCTGCTCGAGAAGTAGCCGGTCCGCTCCAGGCCGGGATGGCTCGCCAGGCACAAACACAGCCCCCGAAACATATTCCGGATCGGCAGAATCAGTGGCCAGCCGTAGCGGACCCCCGACATCCTGCTCCCCCGGCACAGCCTGGGATGTCCCTCCCGGACCAGGCTCCCAAACAATCCACCGTGGAATACCCTTCCGCCGGCGGCGCGAATGAACCGCCCGTCAGTGTACATGAATCCGTGCCGCAGGCAGGAAAACAGACTGAGCCTGCGGGGCAGGACACCTCACCGGTAGCCGCTCTTGCCGACGTATCTTCCTCGGCCAAAACCTGGGAAGGATTTCTGGAACATTATGACCGGCTGTGCCGCAGCAATCAGGCCTGCCTTCCCGGTCTTCGTCAGGTGAAATGTTCCCAAAGTCAAAACCGATTGACCTTACGCTGTGCCCACCGCGTTTTGTACGATGGGCTGAGCGATCCCGCAAAATGGCGGATTCTGGAAAACCTGGTCCATGAGTACTACGGGGCTCCCATCAAGCTTGAATTGGTCCCGCCTGATGCTCCACAGGCAACGAAACAGGCCAGGGAGTCGATTTCACCGGAAGCGCATCCGTTGGTGAACGAATTTGTCGAACAATTAAAAGCGAAAGTTGTATCCGTTGAACCGCGGACGCATTATAACCAGAAACAATGAACGTACCGACAGTGACAATTGTAGCTACTCAGGACATTTGATCGCAAGCCGGAAAAGGTTCGGCTTGTAAGTTTTGCGGTGCAACGTCCAGCTGAGAATTGACTTGCCTTGCGTTTGCTTGGCCGTATAAAGATCAAGGCATGTTGGACTCTCGGCTGATCGTTGCGATTTTTATAGCCTCAAGGAGATAATAATTATGATGAAGGGAATGGGAGACTTGGTGCGCCAAGCCCAGATGATGCAAAACAAGATCAGCAAGTTGCAGGAAGAAGTCGGCAAGAGAACGGTGGAGGCGTCCGCGGGAGGGGGGATGGTTTCGGTGACCGCCAATGGCGCTCAGGAGGTTTTGGCCGTGAAGATTGATCCTGCCGTTGTCAATCCGGAAGACGTGGAAATGCTGCAGGACCTGGTTCTGGCCGCTGTGAACGAGGCCATGAAAAAGGCCGGGGATATGATGAAGGAAGAAATGGCCCAGGTTACCGGCGGATTGAAGATTCCGGGAATGTTCTAGGATTGTCTGGAGTGCGGGAACTGCCCCAGACCTTGCGGGTCGTTGTGGACCAGTTGGCCACGTTGCCGGGACTCGGTCCGAAGTCGGCCCTGCGCGTGGCCTTGACACTGCTTAAATGGCCCAAGGAAAGAACCATGGACCTGGGCCGCGGCATTCTTGAACTGCGGGACAAACTCTGTCTCTGCAGTTCATGTGCCGGAATTTCGGACCAGGATCCGTGCGCTATCTGTACGGATCCGGAACGGCGGCCCGAGCAGCTCTGCCTGGTCGCGGAATGGGATTCCATGCTGATCATGGAACAATCGGGAATATACAAAGGCATGTACCTCGTCCTGGGGGGGCTGTTGTCGCCTCTGGACGGGATCAAGCCAGAAAGTTTGGAAATGGTTCGATTGCGGGAAAAGTTGTCCCGGGATCAGGTGACGGAATTGATTTTAGCTCTGGGAACAACCATGGAGTCGGAAACCACCGGCTCGTACATCAAGAACCTTGTCGAGCGGGAATTCCCGCTCACCCAAGTGACTCGGCTCGCCCAGGGGATTCCGTTGGGCACGGACTTGAAATACATTGACAAGGAAACCCTTCGCCAATCCATAGCCTACCGCCAAAAAATCTGACATCAGCCAATCGGCTCGAGGACATGATCCGGACATTCAGCACTTGATACACAACAGAGATTCGGCATCCATTACCTCTGTTGCGCGGCATGTTATGATACCCGGAGACTCCGTCAGTGTTTGGATCAAAAGCCTAATAGGATTTACTCAGCCGGGCTGATTCCTATCCCGCAAGAGTTTGCAGAGTAGATACGGCAAATTCAATGCGGTTGAACAGGCGCATCCTGATCATCGATTCCGGCCAACACTTTTCCGGCCAGAGCAGCATAACGGGACTCGACATCAAGTACTGCCAGTTTGAACAGTTCCAGATCCTTTCCCGCCAATGTGCGGCCGGGAGGCGAGTTTACGGCGGCCGGATTGACGTGCTGGCCTCGCAGGTGGACTTCGTAATGTAGATGCGGTCCCGTGGACATGCCGGTGGTGCCGACGTAGCCGATGACCTGCCCCTGCTTCACACGTTTTCCTTTTGTCATTCCCGAGGCCAAACGGCTCATATGGGCATACAAGGTGGTATAATCGTTGGGGTGGCGCATTTCCACGGTGATTCCGTAGTTGCCTTTGCGGCCGGCATGAGTGACAACGCCGTCTCCAGCGGCCATGATCGGCGTGCCAGAGGGGGCGGCAAAATCAAGACCTCGGTGCATCCGGCTGTAACCGAGGATCGGATGTCGACGCATGCCGTAGCCCGAGCTGAGTCTTGCGCCGTCGATGGGCGTGAGCATCAAGGTTTTTCTGACGCTCTGACCGCGTTCATTGAAAAAATCGGACTCTCCGTCCGGAGTCGTAAAGCGGTAAATTCGTAATGCTCTCCCACTGGTTTCCAATTTGGCGAAGAGCAGCGGACCTTCTCGCACGGCTTGACCCTGGTCATCCACTTGCTGTTCAAAAAGCGCTTCAAAGCGATCACCGGGATGAAGATCTCGCTGAAAGTCAATGTCGTAGGAAAGAGCGCGGATCATCTGTATCAACAGGGGGCTTGGCATACCAGCCTGCATGGCCGCCGCGTAGAGGCTGGACGTAATCTCCCCTTGAGCCGCGACCTGTTGCACCGATAGCTCCAGATGTTCTTCCTTGGCTAGAAAGACTTCTTCGTCTTCACGCAACACCATGACGTTTCTGTCCACATCAACCTGCATCCGCAGGCCGGCGAAGAGATCTTCCTCCAAGTCTTCGCCAGCAGGGCGAAACGTCAAGACAACTTCATGGCCGGGTCGCAATGCCCGAGGGTTGTATATTTCTTGCAGGGCGGACACGGCAGCATGCGCCTCCGAGCGGGCCAGACCGGCATCCAGCAGGATGCCCATCAACGTGTCCCCCCGGGCTACGCGCACGATGCGCTCCAGTACACTGTCGGAATCTTCCTCAAGGTTCTCTTCCACCACATCCAGCAGGTACTCATCGATTTCATTCACAAGAACGGGCGCTTGGCGTGAAGAATTTATTTGGATTTGTTTCACGGTATCGAGAGTCTGGGTAACGGTCAGAGTCGGACCGTTTTCGTCTTTCGATGAGGATGGGAAAAGCATTAGCAGTTTTGGGAAGGCCAGAACCAGAAGGATTGCGAAAAAAATCGGTTTCCACCGGATTCGCTTTGGCTGGACGAGCTTTGACCGATAAACATAATTATTGCGATTCACGATTGCCTCCGGCATGTAACAGTTCGCCTGGTCAGGAGCGGTTGGAATTCATATGAGCGCATTTGTACGCAGAGTTGACGCCGAATTTAAATTTTGCCCCAAGCGCCAAAAAGTTAATGAAGTAATATGGGAGTGGATGCATCTATGGCTCCTTCGATTTGCTAACCAAAATTACCCGGTTGTGGCAAGCCTTGACATACGAATACGCTATCCCTGTAACAACCTCTGATAAAAAACAGGAGCTGATCCGGCTTGTCATGAAGGCTGGTCCTTCTTGATTGTCAGAATCAGGGTTCGCTCCAACATAGTATAACGGGCAGTATATTCATTAAGAGCATCAAAAGAGAAAAAACATCATGGATCTTGCGGAAATATGGAATTCTTTGGTGTGGCCGTTGGCCAGACTGACCATGTTCATCAGTCTTGGCTTGCTCATCGGACAATTGATCGAAGCAATGAACTGGACCAAAGTTGTTGCCGCCGGAGTTTCTCCTTTGCTGCGCCTTGGACGCCTTTCGGACATTGCCGGAGCAAGTTTCTCACTGGCATTTTTTTCTGGAATTTCAGCCAACTCCATGCTCGCGGATGCCTATGAGCAGGGCAGGATCAGTCGTCGTGAACTGATCATGAGCAACCTGTTCAACAGTTTGCCCACGTATTTTTTGCACTTGCCCAGCGTTTTCTTCATTCTTGCGCCCCTGATCGGGGCCGCTGCAGTAACATATCTCGGACTGACGATCGGTTCGGCCGTATTGCGCACGGTGTTTATTCTGCTCTTCTCCAGGTTTTTCCTTCCCGTGCCGAAGGAGCGTTGCGTTTCATGCCGTCTGGATGAAAAAGAAGCCGCGGGTTTTCGAGATATTTTCAAGCGCACCATGCAGCGTTTCAAAAAAAGAATCAGCCGTGTTCTGTATATGACCGTACCAATTTATATTCTGTTCTTTTTTCTGAATCGTTGGGGCATGTTTTCGGCAATAGAACAATACATGTCTGAAAACCTTGGCTGGTTGTCATGGCTGCCACCCCAGGCAGTTGGCGTGGTTGTTTTTCAGATGGTCGCCGAATTCTCCGCCGGCGCGGCTGCCGCCGGCGCTCTGCTTGCGGATGGCGCCTTGGCGCATAAAGAAGTGGTCCTCGCTTTGCTGGTGGGCAATATTCTTTCCTCGCCCATGAGGGCCATCCGACATCAATTCCCGTATTATGCAGGCATTTTCAAACCGGGATTGGCAGCCAAGCTGATCTTCTGGAGTCAGGGATTGCGTGTCGCCAGTTTGATTTTTGTGGGAGTGGTTTATTTTCTTGTTGGCTAAACCAGACCAATCAAGTTTGGCCGTAACTCAAGAGACTTCTCATGAGTCGAGGTATTGCTCAATGAGGCCGGGCAACCTATCGGGGGCCGTGCTGCCTGGATACCGGCCTTCGCCAGCATGACGGAACGGAGTGGCGCGTTATCGAGTTCCTGCGATCTCACCCCGGCGCTGGCCGGGGTCCAGGTGTTTGGTGTAGTTCAATTGCCCGGAGTTATTGGGTAGTTACGTGTCGAGCAGGTTCTGCCCCTTGAGAGAAAGCCGTGCATTTAGGATATCGACTTTTTCACTCAGTTTTTGTCGCTTCGTCGGGTTGATTTCCTGGTAGAGTTGCTTGAGCAAAAAATTGCGGCAGTGAAACAGCGTATGTCGCTCTTCCTGTATGTGGACCATTTTGCCGCAGGTGGGACAGGCTCGAATGGGTGACTGTTGTAGTGGGGACATGGAGATTCTCAGGCTTGATGGAGAGACTCGACGTTTTTTTCCAGCCGCGCATTTTTATCATCCAACCATTCCACTTTTGTAAAAAATTTATAGAGCTCCAACGCCTCTGAATGATTCTCGTTCAGGAACAAACACTCGCGAATGCTGGATAAGGCATCGCTGAATCTTTTCGAGAACATCTGGGCCTTGGCCAGATTATAATAAATGTTCTCGTCCTTGGGCGTCAGCTTCAAGGCATTGATATAGGCATGGATGGCCTCAACGTACATTTTCTTGTGGCGCAATTCAATTCCCAATGTATTGTAGGCATTGGGCGCATGAATATCATATTTTGTGATTTTCGCGAAAATTCGTTTCACGTCGGCAAAGTTGTCCATCCGGGCATATTCGTCCGCGGCCTTTTGTAGATACAGCTGGCAGTTCTTCAAGTCCCCTTTTCCTTTGTACGACTCCGCAAGCCCCTCATACGCCTTGATGAAAAGATGATTCATCCGCAAGGCCTTGTTGAAGGCCACGATGGCCTTGCCGAATTTTCTCTCCATCAGAAACTGATTGCCCAGATCAAAATATTTACGGGCCTCGTCATGTTCGTCATTGGTGTTGCCCGCGACGATTTCCTCAAAACCTTCAATGGCCGCGGCATAATTGCCTGCATGAAGCTGGCTCTGGCCTTCGGCCAAAACTTCCTCATTGATGCAGATGGCGTCGGCTTCCTGTTTGACGCGCGCATGACGTGTCAATGTTTCCAGAGTGTATGGCCGGATGATAAAACCGGTACAACCCGCGGTGATGGTGTCAATGACAAACCCTTCGTCGGAAGTGTCCGATATGACGATGAGGTTCATCGGCGTGCCACGAAGATATTTTCGAATTTGGAAAACCAGTTCATGGATGTGGCAACCTGAAACCGCGGAATCAAGAACGATGGTTTTGATGGAATTATGCCGAATATAATCCAGAACCGCGCTTGAGGAGGTCAGTCGGCAATTCAGGACCATGCCGACTTTACGCAGATTTTCCCGGTCCAGCTCATAATTCGTTTCATTGGACGTCACCATCACATAGGACGGAAGGAGCTCGACTGCACTTACTGATGCGGGCACTCGCTTCACTTCAGCCGGATGTGGCGCTTCCTTTGGCTTGGAGGACGTTAAAACAACTTTTTTCATGGGAGAGAGTTCAAACAAAATTGGTAGATGGTGGTGGTTGTCGAAAAATCGAATACTGAATGTCTAACACGGCCATATCCCCACGATCCGGTAGCTGGGCGGAAAAAGGTGCTTTCGATCTGTGGACAAAGCTTCAAAACAACAATGGCAGCATCACTACAGCATATTACATAAAAAAATCAAGGCCATGAATGTTAAACGTGTGTAACGTCGCGCTACCTCCTCAAGCGATCGTCATCAATGCAATCGAAGCGGTTCACACTGTTCAAGTGACTGCAAGTAACGAAATGTGCGGGAATCCTTGGGCAGAACATTACTGTTCATGAGCCGGACCAGGGCTTCCAGATCGTCTACGTCGGATATTTCTTCCAGAAGGAGAACCGTCAGGCCCGAACGTCGCAGTCGGATCAGCGTTGCATCGAGTACAGCGGGCGTGCTCCAGCGGATGTCGGTGAGCACGCCGTTTTGAAAGGATCTGGATTGCCGGCCGATCAGATAGAATCCGCCATCCGTGGCTGGACCAAGGACGACATCATGGGACGCCAGGCCGGCAAAAGCCGCTTGAACGAGCCGGCCCGGCAGATCCGGCAGATCGCTGCCGAGCAAGACTGCCCGCTCAAAGCCGGCGTCAAAGGCCTGCGCAAAGGCGAAGTCCATTCTTGCGTCGAGCGTTTTGCCGTATTGAACCAGGAATGATCGATTCGGGCCAAGCCAAACCGCGAATTCTTGCGCCATCGACGGTGGATCGATGCAGATCAGGACCTGCGCGGGAAGAGCGTCCAGCGTGGCCAAAACGTCCTGAACAAAGCATCGATACAAATCCACGGCCCTGGAATCGCCCAAAGTAGCGGCCAGGCGCGTCTTCACCCTCCCGGGCCGCGGGTATTTGACCATGACGATCACGCAGTCCTTTTGCCCGGTCACGGGGCACCCCTCGTACGATAGAATCGTTTGAGTCGTTCGGGTGAAACTCCGAAGCGATAGAGCAGCCGAATGGTCCAGTTGCGCAGGCTGCACCAGAGAACCCCCTCCTCTGCCCAACGCCGGCCGGATGTTTGCACTGTCGCTGCAAGCAGGGTGATGCGCCAGCTCTTTTGCCGTATTCGGCGCATCAGTTCCAGATCCTCCATCAACGGAATATCCGGATAGCCTCCCAGGGCTTCAAAAGGTTCGCGGCGCATAAAAACGGCTTGATCACCGTAGGGGACTCCGGTCCATCTGGTACGCAGGTTGGCTGCCGCGGCAATGAGACGCAGACCGAATCCCGCCGGGGCAATCTCAAGGCTGAAAGCGCCGCCAACCACTGCCGGGTTCGCGAGAGCGCGGCGGATCATCCTGCCGACATGCGGCGGCAAGCGTGTATCCGCATGCAGAAAGAGCAACACCTCCCCCCGGGAACGTTGCGCTCCGGCGTTCATTTGTCGTGCCCGCCCGAGATCGGACGCCACCAGAACAATGTCCGGATCATCAACAGCAGCGCTTGTTCGGCGCTCCGGGTCCCCGTCCGCAATCAAAATCTCCCAATCCTGAACTCCATCCTGAGCTTCCAACTGCTCCAGCAGCAAGCGGATTTGACGCTCCTCCCGGAAAACCGGAATGATGATCGAAAGCCAGGGAATGTTCACGAGAAGGGGTTGGTCAACGTAGGATGCGCACTCTCGCTTCGATTCCAGAAGAGTCGGCTACCGCTGTCTTGGGCGAAGAACGTCTTGTCTTTCTTGTAGTGACGTCCCGGGTAGCCAGTTCCTCCAGCTCCTTGAGACGGTCATCTACGTGACGATACAGGCTCCCGGCGCTGAAGGAGCCGTTTTTCAACCTCCGACCCGCCGGCAAACCCGTCAGGATTTCCAGGGCCTCCTCGATGCAACAGACCGGATAGATATGGAACCGGCCTTCTTCCACGGCCTGAACAACCTCCTGCTTGAGCATCAGGTGAACGACATTGTCCTCGGGAATGATCACCCCCTGGTTCCCGGTCAATCCCCTGCGTCGACACACTTCAAAAAAACCCTCCACCTTGTACGTCACCCCGCCCACGGCCATGATCGCACCGGACTGACTGACCGCGCCGGTAAAGGCCAGGGCAAGGTTGTTCGGGCAACCGGAAAGGGCGGAAATCAGGGCGGCCAACTCGGCACCGGAAGCAGAGTCGCCGTCGACGTGGGCATAGCTTTGCTCAAAGCAAAGGCTGGCGTTGATGACAACAGGCTTGTTCTGGGCAAAGAGCTTGAGCAGGTAGCTTTTGAGAATCATCATGCCCTTGGTGTGAATCGGACCACCGAGTTCCGCCTCCCGTTCCAGATCAATGACGCCGCCGTGTCCGACGCCGACGCTGCAGGAAATCTGATGAGGCAGGCCAAGTTCATAGTCGCCGAGAAAGGTGACGGAAAGACCATTGGCCTGGCCCACGGCGCTGCCGCTGGTGGCCACCTTGATCAATTGACGGTCGTATTCAGACAGAAACTCCTCTTCGTACAGGTTGGAGCGGTAGTTCTTGGCCTTCCAGGCCTCTTCCAGAATGCCCTTGTCCACCATGACCGCGCCGTGCATCATGCCCATGGCTGAAGCCTCGATCATCACCTCCCGGACAATGGGCAGGCGCAAGGAAAGCTTTTTCTGATCCTCGGCAAGTCTGGAGGCAAAATCCACCAACCAGGCCAAAGCGTTCCTGTCAAAGGGCAACAGGTCGTCCTCCCGGATCATCCGGCCCAGGGAGTGCACGTACTTGAGGATGGAATCTTCGTCGCGGACAACGGTGTCCTGGATCTGACCCTTGATCTTGAACAGCTTTGGAAAGCGGTCGTCGTAGGCCAGCAACATGTCGTAGGCTTCGTCCGTTCCTACGAGGATGACCTTGACGTTCAGGGCGATGGGTTCGGGAACAATTGTTTTGGTGCGAATGGTTTCATGGTGGTCGCCTGGATCCTCGATCCGGATCTGCATCGAACGCAGCGCCCGCAGCAATCCCTCCCAAGCCTGGGGATGCTGGAGGATGTCTTCAATGTGCAGGATCAGAAATCCGCCATTGGCGCGGTGCAGAGCGCCGGATTTGAGAAGGGTGAAATCCGTGAACAGGGCGCCCCATTCGGCCTCGCGTTCAATGCATCCCAATAGATTGAAGAAGGTTGGGTTGTCCTCGACGATGATGGGTGCGCCGGACAACTTGCTGTTGTCCACAAACAAATTCACGGTGTATCGGTCGAAGAACCCCTCATTGGAGGCCGCTGCTTCCGGCCCTCCCATCTGGACGGCGCCTGCTTCCCGTGGTTTCAATTGATCCAGGTTCTCCAGAAGGTCCTGGCGCAAGGACGACAAAAAAACATGCAGCCTTTCGTGATCAATGAACTGTTCAACAAAGGGGTCAAGAACCTCGACCAGCACCTGTTCCAGGAGTTCCCGCTCCAGGTTGCGTTCAGCATCCCGGAGTTCCTGCTCCCGGGAATTGATTTGGCGGAGCAGCCCGAGCATCGCATCCAGGGTCTGATCCCCCTCGCTGCGGAGTTTCTGGCGCATCCCGGACTCAAGCTTGTCGACCTCGCCGCTGTTCAGCACCTTGCCGTCCACCACCGGAAAAAGATTGACGTTGCCTTGCTCATCGAAGGAAAGACTGAAGCCATGGTATTCTGCCTGCTCTTCCATCTGGAGGATAAGTTCTTCCTTGGAATTTTGAAACTGACGAACAAGCTTTTCCTTTTGTCGCAGATAGTGATCCTGGGCGAATCGTTGGGGAACTTCGTCGCGGATGCGATGGACCACCGAAGCCAGTTCATTCTTGAATGTTCTGGCGGCTCCCGAAGCCAGAGAGAGAGCCAGCGGCCGGTCCGGGTCATCAAAATTGAAGACGTAGATCCAATCCGGAGGAGTAGCTCGCTCGGCCGCGCGAGGTGCAAGAAAGTTTTGCACCAGATATGTGCGGCCGAGTTGGGGTTCGCCGACAATAAATATGTTGTATTCCTTTTTGGCAATGTTCAGGCCCAGTTCCAAGGCGTGCAGCGCTCTGGGCTGCATGGGGGGCGCTGGGTGAGTGGGGCATATCTCCGTACTGTCCCGGTATGGGATTTTTTCAGGAGCGAGTTGAGCGCGAAGTTTTGAAGCGGACAGGCTTTTAAGGATGGCCATAGCGTGTATTGATTCCTCCAACAAAAGAGATGTTGTAATTTCAGCAAAAGCTGATCGTCTTGACAGACGGAAAGTGGTTTCGCTTGCCTTGAGTATGCGGCTTTGCAGGTCTGATTGTGCCGGGATTTTCATCCACATCAGATTCCAGGCATGCCTGTGCTTCTGGAAAGGAAAGCATGCCCGAAAAAAAACATAGCCTGCAAGGTTATTAACGCGGCGGCAAATCAAGGTTAGCTCAGCCCCAGCTGAGCAATTGAGAGATGTTCCGTGCCAGCTGGTCTTCGTCTGCAACGGCTGAATGGCGGACGGAGCAAGGTCCGTCGAGCAGGACCAGAGATTATCTATTCATTTAAGCGGATCTTGTCATCCCGCTTTTGATCAGGTCTCGCCAAAAAAAGGCCATCCGTTTCGAGTTTCTACGCTTTGGCGGCGAAAGGTTGGAAGTCGCTGAAATTCACTTGAATGGCGACAAAATGTGATTGTTTTTTTTTACCCATCACGTTGACTTGCTCTAAAGCGCTGTGATAGACGCCGAAGTCATGTGAATGTTTGCACGAGAGAGCAGGGATTATTGCTGTTCAAAATGTGTGTGGGTCGTGTGTTGAGAGCCAGGGCTCTCGTCAACATGCCTGTAAAATCCTGCTCCAGGTAAGTTGTACAAAATGTTTTTTCGATCCAAATCTAAATATAAAGACCTGATGCAGCCCTTTTCCCAGGCCGGGCTGCTGGGCATTCACCTCGTCGCCTCGACTTTCGTGGGCGCATTGATCGGGTGGTATCTGGATAAGTGGTTGGAAACAAAGCCTACTTTTTTCCTGATATTCTTGATCTTTGGGATCATTGCCGGTTTCAAGAACATGTACATGGAAACCAAAAAGATCCAGAGAGAGTTGGACAGGCAGGAAGCAGAAAAAAATGCGCAATATAAATCTAAGGATTGAAAAAATACTCCATCGGCAGGGTTTTTTCTTGCATGATTTCCGGACCTTGCTTAGGAATCAAATCTATTTGCTTTTTCTGGCATTCGTAATAATGCTTCTTGCCGGATTCCATCCCGCGGCATTGGCGTTTGCCTCCGGCACCGCACTGGTCACAGTGAATTTCTGGTTTTTAGCCAAGGGGTTGCAAAGCCTTACTCGGCAGCAGGAAGGCCTCATGGCCCTTTCGTTGATTCGGTTCTACGGGCGAATGATCCTCACAGGGTTTATTCTTTTCGCGCTGATCGTTTGGAGCGGACTTCCCGTGGCTGCACTGGTGGCAGGGCTCACGACGGTTATCATCAATATATTGTTCTGGGGCGTTTTCCGGTTTCACCGGCAAAAAGTGAAGGAGGCATGACCAAATGGCGGGTTCAATTCAGTACGTTCTTATACTGGAGGAAGGATTGGAAGCCGTGGGAATTCATTTTCCCCACGCGTATCTCCATATCGTTTACTCCTGGGCGATCATCGCTCTCTTGATTTTTCTGGGCTGGCTGGGCACCCGGCGGTTGACCCTTGTTCCAGGGAAAAGCCAAAATGTTTGGGAGTCGCTTATCGGGGGAATGGAAGATTTTGTCGTACAAAACATGGGCGAGGCCGGTCGCAAGGTTTTTCCGGTTCTGTTCACCCTGTTCATCTACATCCTGTTTTGCAATATTTCCGGGTTGATTCCCGGCGCCGACGCCCCCACCGCGAACATCAACACCAACGTGGGCATGGCCATCTTTGTTTTCCTCTACTACAACTACTGGGGATTCAAGTTGCATGGCCTGCACTACATCAAACATTTCACCGGTCCTTTCTGGTGGCTGGCGCCCCTCATGCTGCCCATCGAGTTGATCAGCCATCTGGCTCGTCCGCTTTCGCTCACTCTTCGACTCTTCGGAAACATCCGCGGCGAAGAAATCGTTATCGCCTTGATGTTCTTTCTTGCGCCTGTGCTGGGTTCGCTGCCCATCTTCTTTCTCTTCATTTTGATGAAAGCAATGCAGGCCTTTATCTTCTTCATGCTTTCCCTGATGTATCTGAAGGGAGCTTTTGAGGAAGCCCACTAATCCGGGGGAAATGGTCATTTGACCAAAACAATAACACACTTCTCAAGGAGGACTTCGTCCAATGCGTAAACTGTTTCTCATCGCCCTGAACACTGTTGCCCTGATGGGTTTGGCCTCTGTCGCTTTCGCTGCCGATGCTGATCCCGCAACCATCTCCATGATCGCCCTCGCCACTGCTTTGGGCATGGGTGTAGCCGCCTTCGGCTGCGGCATTGGTCAGGGCCTGGGCCTGAAGGCTGCCTGCGAAGGTACAGCTCGCAATCCTGAAGCCAGCGGCAAAATCACCGTTACTTTGCTCCTGGGCATGGCCTTCATCGAGTCTCTGGCGATTTACGCTCTGGTTGTGAACCTGATCCTGCTGTTCGCCAACCCCTTCATCGGTTAGTTTGATCGGGTTTTAAGCAGACATTGCTGAAAGACCGTCTTCTCCAAAAGAAGACGGTCTTTTTTAACCTCAATATGTTCAATTTTTCACAACAGATTTACTGTGAAAAGTAAACACATCCCCAGGGCCACGATTCAGCGGTTGGCCGTCTACCTCCAAGTTCTCGAAGCCTTGCATGGCGAAGGCGTGGAAGTTATATCCTCGGAAGCCTTGGCGCGTGCTTGCGAAGTCAATCCATCTCAAATTCGAAAAGATCTTGCATACTTTGGGGAATTCGGGGTCCGCGGTGTTGGATATTACGTTCCCAACCTGATCGATTCCATCAAAGTTTCCCTGGGTACCGACCGCATTTGGCGCGTTGCATTGATCGGCGTCGGCAACCTCGGCAGATCGTTGCTTCGTTACCAGGGGTTTCCCAAGCGCGGGTTTAAGGTCGTCGCCGCTTTTGATTGCGACCCGTTCAAGATCGGGGAAGAAATCGCCGGCCTGGAAGTGATGTGCCCAAGACGGATGAAAGAGAACGTCAAGGACTTGAGCATCGAGATCGGCATCATCACTACCCCAACTGATCGGGCTCAGCGCGCGGCGAACTATCTTGTGGAATCCAACATTCCAAGCATACTGAACTTTTCAGCTGCCCGCATTCATGTTCCCAACCATGTTCATGTGGAGTATGTCGATTTTTTTCACCACCTTTATGCCTTGACTTTCAAGCTGAATGCCGGCGAATTTCAAGGTCATGACTCCTCTCCGAATTGATGTCATCTCATCTCCTTGTCGACACGAAAATCCAGACTTTGCAGCAATTTCTGGATGACACAGACACTTATCCCGCTCCCATCGTATTTACCAACGGCTGTTTCGACCTTTTGCACGCCGGGCATGTCAACCTGCTGCGACGGGCGAAAAATCATGGCAAAACCCTGGTTGTCGGACTGAACAGCGATGCCTCTATTCGTGGATTGAAAGGGGCGACCAGACCGATCACTTCGCTCGAACAAAGGGCCTACGTTCTCTCGGGATTGGAGTGCGTGGACGTGATCATCACTTTCGAGGAGGACACCCCTTTGAATTTGATCCTGGCTATCAGACCCCATGTTTTAATCAAAGGCGGAGACTGGCCGAAGGATCGCATCGTTGGCGCAAGTGAGGTCGAGGCATGGGGCGGCCAGGTTCTCAGCCTGGAACTCTTACCGGGTTACTCCACTACTTCCATTGTCGAGCGCATTCTGCATCAGGCCGCCCGGACCGCTTTCCCGTGAGCTGCTGGAGTTGACACACTTCTCTCTTCCAGACAATAAATTCGGACTCAGGACGTCTTACGGCGGCTATCTTGTCATCATACTTGTGCTGCGGCACAGCCAGGACAAGATTTTAGCCGGCTGTTAACTGTCCGGTTACCCGCACATGAACTCCGGAAGTTGTACTAAGAGCAACCAGCCGTGAGAGTGTGAAATCCACATCCAGGAGAATCTTCATGGATTACCGAATCAATCTGCCGGAACAGGAAATGCCGAAACAGTGGTACAATGTGCTGCCGGATCTCAACCCGCCGCTGGCGCCTCCCCTTGATCCGGTCACGCACCAGCCGCTGGGGCCGGAAAAGCTGCAAGCCATTTTCCCTATGGCCGTCATCGAGCAGGAAATGTCCAGCCAACGCTGGATCGAAATTCCCGAGCCGGTCTGGGACATCTATCGCCTGTTTCGCCCGACGCCTCTTGTCCGGGCCCATCGCCTGGAAGCGGCCCTGGGGACGAAAGCGAAAATTTATTACAAAAACGAATCCCTCTCTCCGGCCGGTTCGCACAAACCCAACACCGCCATTGCCCAGGCCTATTACAATAAGCAGGAAGGCGTTCAGCGCCTGACCACGGAGACCGGGGCCGGGCAATGGGGGACAGCTCTCTCCTTTGCCTGCAAAATGTTTGGGCTGGAGTGTACGGTGTACATGGTGCGCTGCAGCTACGAACAAAAACCCTACAGGGGAATCTTGATTCGTTCCTATGGTGCTGAAGTCTTCCCGTCACCTACGGACAAGACCAACGCAGGACGGGCCGTGTTGGCGGAAAATCCAAACTCGGGCGGCAGCCTGGGATTGGCCATTTCCGAAGCCGTTGAAGATGCGGCCACCCATGACAATACCAAGTATTCTCTGGGCAGCGTGCTCAACCATGTTCTCCTGCACCAGACCATAACCGGTCTGGAAGTCCAGAAGCAACTGGCTCTGGCCGGTGAGAAGCCGGACGTGCTCGTGGGCTGCGTGGGAGGGGGAAGCAATTTCGGCGGCCTGGTCCTGCCCTTTGTCCCCGAGAAGATGCACGGCAAGGGCCCACGCTTCGTGGCCGTGGAACCCAAGGCCTGCCCCACCCTGACCAAAGGCGAGTTCCGATATGACTACGGCGACATGGCCAAGATGACCCCGTTGCTCAAGATGCACACGCTGGGCTCGGGCTATTTTCCCCCGCCCATCCACGCCGGCGGCCTGCGCTACCACGGTGATGCGCCCATCGTGTCCCATCTTGTGGACCAGGGCATGGTCGAGCCTCGTTCCTACTACCAGAACGACGTCTTCGAAGCCGCCAAACTGTTCCTGCAGACCGAGGGCTTCCTCCCTGCGCCAGAAACATCTCACGCCATCAAGGCAGCCATTGACGTGGCCCGGGAAAGCGATCCGGGCACGGTCATCGTTTTCCTCTATTCAGGCCACGGCCTCCTGGATCTGGGCGCATACGACGCCTACAACCAGGGCAACCTCAAGGACGACACGTTCTCCGAATGCGATCTGCAAAACGCACTGGCCACATGCCCCAAAATCAATATCTGAGCCTTGCAGGATCATATGGATGTAAGGTTCGAGGCCGGGTATTTAACTTGGCAGAATCTCCGTGACCAACATCACCTTCAGTTCCAAATTATCCTGGATATTTTTGAACTACACACTTTCAATTTGTCCAGGATAATTTGAAACCCTGGTTTCAAATTATCATTCTGACGAAATCTACCACACAGAGCAGCACCAAGCTGATCTTCATTGCAAGGCTGTCTCGCTGAAGTAGCGATATCATTCATCGAGTCCGTTCCGCCCTAACATCCACAGCCAATATTCAAGCACCATGATCGACGCCCTTCTGCACGCCAAGATGATCTTCTTGAGCATCATCTTTGAATCCTTTCCATTCATCCTGCTCGGAGCGCTTTTTTCTTCGCTGGTTCTGGTGCTCATTCCGGAAAATTTTTTCCGGCGCTGGCTCCCCGACAATCCCTGGCTGTCGCTGTTTCCGGCGGTCCTGCTCAGCGCCCTGTTTCCGATCTGCGAGTGCGCCATCATTCCGGTGATCCGCAGCCTGGTGCGCAAGGGGATGCCTTTGGCTGCCGGAGCGGTCTTTCTGGTGGCCGCCCCGGTGCTCAATCCGGTGGTGGCGGCGTCCACCTTGTTCGCCTTCGGGCTCAATCCGGATGTCCTGATTTTGCGACTGGCTCTTTCGGCGGTGGCGGCTCTGATTGTCGGTTCTGTGGTTTGTCTTTTACGCAAACCTCTCGAACAGAGCATTCCGCGGGAACTGCCCATGGACCATGGTCACGCGCCCAAGAGCCTCAGAAAAGCGCAGACTTGGCACGAAATTGCCCGTCACACCACGTCCGAGTTCTTTACCGTCGGCTGCTACTTTATCTTCGGCGCGCTGATCGCCTCCCTCTTCCAGACCTTTCTGCACCAGGCCGTACTTCTGGAAATCGGCTCCGAGCCCTGGTCTGCAACCATTGTCATGATGATTCTGGCCTACCTGCTGTCCCTGTGCTCGGCCGCCGACGCCTTCGTGGCCGCCTCCTTCGGCGCAGCCTTCACCTTACCCTCGCTGCTGGCGTTTCTGGTCTTCGGCCCCATGCTGGACCTGAAGAATACGGCCATGCTTCTGGGGTACTTTCCGCTACGCTTTGTCGGCGTGTTCATTGCCTCCGGCACGCTGGCCGTGTTCATTCTGGTCATGGGCTTGCATTATTTGGGCATCCAGTGAGATAATCAGGGTCATGACGTCTTCCGTTAAACATAAATTTTCCGCCCATGGCGATGCGGGAACAAAAAATTCGAGGGATACCTGTTCCCCAGGTTTTTCCTTTGGCTTGATCCTGGTGCTGATTCTTTTTGCCCTGGCCGCACTCCAGGCAACGCTGCTGGTCAGCGGCGAGAGTCTTCTCTACCAGGCCCCACGCATGCAGCCGTTTCTGTTTTTTTCCACCGTGAGCTTCTGCATCATGGGAGTCTACGGACTGTGGACGCTGTTTCAGCCTGGGACTTCCACCAAAGCGGGATGCGGGTGCGGCCATGAACATGGCTTTTCGAACAAAGCCAAGACCGCTGTGGTGATGCTGTTCGGACTGGTTCTGGCCGCCGGATTCTTCCTGCCGCACCAACTCCTGGACAGCCGGGTGGCCCAGAAAAAAGGAATCTCCTTGAGCCGTCCCCCTGAGAGATCAATTTTCGGGCCGCAACAGGAGTTTGAATTTCCTCCGCAAAGCCACATTCTGTTCCAGGAGGACATTCCATGGGACAGCGGACAGGCCATGGACTTCGGGCCGGAACTGGACGAGGAGCAGGCCATGCTGCGGGAGGAACTCGGCATCTGGTATGATCGCGACACCTATCAGGAAATGTCCGAGGAACTTCTGGCCCGGAGCGCGTTGACAATTACCAGCGAGAATTTTCTGGATTCCATGCTGATCATTTCCGCCTATCTGGACCGTTTCAAGGGGCGTGGCGTGGAATTTTCCGGATTTGTCTATCATGATGGAACCATGGCGGAAAACGAAATTGCCGTGGCCCGCATCGCCGTGACATGCTGCCTGGCTGACGCCACGGTCTACGGGCTGTTGGTGCGTGTTGACGAGCTTCCCCTGCCGGCCAATGACGTCTGGGTGAGGGTTCACGGCCGTATTGCCGCAACGTGGTTCATGGACGAGGAACTTCCCATGGTTCTGGCCGAACGCCTGGAAATGATTCCGCCCCCGGACCAGCCCTACGTCTATCCCCGGCTCTACTCCTCCTTCGTTTTTGAATCCGAACCCTGAGCGCATGTTCCGCATTCGCCGCGTCCAGGACGCCACTTGGCCGGGCGACGCCCGGATCATCAACCAAGTTCAGGATATCCTGCGGGAACAGTTTCCTTTGCTGTCCGCCGAAGATCTAGCCAAGCTTCCGGAACAGCTCAGCAATCCCTTGAAATTTCGTTTTCGGACCATTCTTTTCGCGGCCGAGGGTTCAGACAACCGGCTCAAGGGCTTTGCCCTGCTCATGCACGCTCCGGATCTGCATTTTGGGTATCTGGACTTCATTTCCGCGGCCAAGCTGCAAACCGGCGCCGGGGTCGGCGGCGCGCTCTACGCTCGGGTTCGGGAAGAGGCCAAGGCTCTGGGATTGACGGGAATTTATTTCGAGTGCCTGCCTGATGATCCGGCTCTTTGCCCGGATGCTTCCATTCTCAAGCAAAACAAGGGCAGGTTACGTTTCTATGAACGGTTCGGAGCCAAGCCTATTGCGGGCACGGCGTATGAAACCCCATTCAAGCCCGGTGACTCATGCCCGCCGTACCTGGTCTTCGACCCGTTGGACCGAGGTGACAAGCCGCTGCGGCGCAAAGACGCCCAAAAAGCGGCGCGGGCCATTCTGGAACGAAAATATGCCGGAAGATGTCCTCCTGGGTACGTGGACATGGTTGTGGAATCCTTCCAGGATGATCCGGTTCTTCTGCGCGAGCCTCGATACGAGGCTCAGAACGGTCGAAGCCAGGATCATGTTGGCGTACGGATCCTGCACCAGGACAAACGCATCGCCCTGGTGGTCAACGACCGGCACGACATCCATCATGTGCATGAACGCGGATACGTGGAGGCTCCAGTACGCATCAAGTCCATTCTCAAGGAACTCGAGCCGCTGGGCTTGTTTCAGCGGGTCGATGTTCGTCACTTCGGCGAGGAGCATATCCTGGCCGTGCACGACCGCAAACTGGTCGAGTATCTGAAACGCGCCTCGGCCCTGCTCAAGCCCGGAGAATCGGTCTACCCGTATGTCTTTCCAATCCGCAACGCAGCGAAGCCGCCCCGGGAGCTGCCCGTCCGGGCGGGTTACTTCTGCATCGACACCTTCACGCCCATCAACCACAATGCCTATCTTGCAGCCAGGCGGGCCGTGGATTGCGCTCTGACAGCGACGCTGTGCCTTCGGGAAGGCTATCGGGCGGCCTATGCCCTGGTTCGGCCCCCGGGGCATCATGCCGAGCGCCGGGTCTTCGGCGGGTTCTGCTATTTCAACTCCGCCGCCGCGGCAGCGCATAATTTGAGCAGTCTGGGCAAGGTCGCCGTGCTGGATATCGACTACCATCACGGCAATGGCACCCAGGATATCTTTTATCACCGCGACGACGTGCTCACCGTGTCCCTGCACGGGCATCCCCGGCACACTTATCCGTATTTCAGCGGGTATGAAGAAGAAAAGGGGGAAGGTCCAGGCATTGGTTGCAATATGAACATTGCCTTGCCTGAAGGATTGAATGGGGAAAGCTACCGCGAGGAATTGGCCAGGGCCGTGCGCCGGATCAAGAAGTTCGCTCCCCGGACTCTGATAATCGCCCTGGGCCTTGATCCGGCCAAGGATGATCCCACCGGCTCCTGGACCTTCACGGCCAAGGACTTTGAACGCAACGGCCGGATGCTCGGAGAACTGCGCCTGCCCACCCTGGTCGTCCAGGAAGGCGGCTACCGCATCCGATCCCTGGGCAACAACGCCAAACACTTTTTCCTCGGCTTGGCCGCGGGATTGTTTGGTCGGTGACGGTTTCAGCTTTAATGAGATTACCAGGATTTGCAGTAGATATGCTTGTCATCGCCTGGTGCGTAGAAATCCTTGAGCACTGCTTCCAGCGTGTATCCGCAGCGTTCATAGAAACGCCGGGTGGGGTGGTACAGGGACTGGGATGAGGTTTCGATATATGCCCTGGTGCCGCCAAGGGTTGCGATTTGCGCCTCGCTGGCGGCCATCAGTCGCTTGCCAAGGCCCAGGCCCTGGGTTTGGGGGTGCACGATGATCCAGTACAGATCGAAGCTGAAGCGAGTGCAGGGTATCGGGCCGAAACAGGAGTAACCCAGAACTTCCCCCCGGTAGTTCTCGGCCAGCAGGAAATGATATCCGCTGGCTGGACCTTTGCCTAACCGCTCCAAAACCAGCTCGCCGGCCACTTCCACTTCCGGAGTGCTGAAAAAACCGGTGGCCTCGGCTAGCCGCCGCACCTCGCCAACGTCTGATTCCCGGACCTCACGCCGAAAGCTGATCTGATCCATGGCCTAGTTCCCGACTTGAATGGTGCGCCGGCATGCGTTGGACTCTTCGTGATGCGCGGCTGCCAGGGCGAAGTGCCGCCTGGAGCAGGAGATCCACGATTTCCGTGAAGCACAGTCCTGAGGCCTGGGCAGCGGCCTGGAATCCGGCGTCGGGTGACAGGCAGGGATTGGCGTTGACGTCGATGATCCAGGGCTGATTGTGTTCATCCACGCGAAAATCCACCCGGGCGTAGCCGGACAGTTCGAATCCGTGCCAGCATTTTTCGGCCAAGGTGCGCATGGAATCCAGCAGAGCCGTGTCATGTTCGGGAAATGCCTGCCTGCGGAGCGTATTCTGGTACTCAAAACTCTGCTCCAGCCATTTCGCCCGGTAGCCAACAACTTGGGGCATGTTCCCAGGAAAATCAGTGAACACCAGCTCCGCCGGGTTCAGGAGTCTGGGGGTTCCGGACTCCTCGACCGCGGCCAGGCTGAATTCCCGCCCCGGAACATAGGCCTCGGCAAACCATTGTCCGCCCAGGCGTGCAGCTCGTTCACGAATGGCCGCCAACAGCATCTCCGCATTCCCCGCGGCCAGCACGTTGTCTCCCTCCAGGCCGAAGGATGCATGCTCCCAGACGGATTTGACAATGAAAACGCCGGGAAACGAGGTCGGCCCGGAACCTTGATCATCCAGCCACAGGGGAGTCGGCAGCCGGCAGGCCTGCAACACCTGCTTGGCGTTCAGTTTGCTGGTGGAGCGTTCCAAGGCCGCGGCTGAACAGCCGGTACAGGGTATGCTCATCTGCGCGAGCAGCGCCGGAACCCGGTGCGAATACCTGGCAGATCCTCGGATGCTTTCCACAAGATTGAAAACCAGGTCCGGCCCCAGCTCTTCCAGCAGGGACCGGGCCTGGATCAGGTCTTGCGGCCAATCCCGGATCAGCGCCTCATGGCCCAGTTCGTTCAGGGCGGTCGCCACGGTGCGGACCTGGTCCAGCACGTCCGCGTCATCCGGGGACGTTGAGTCTTTCACCGGATTATGCACGATCAGGATGTTCATGCCGCTAGGACCAGTTCCCTTTTTGTGGTTGCAGAACCAGCATGGCCAATCCGTTCCAGGGCGGACTCCATGATCATCCGGATCAGCTCGCCATGTGGGATCCCCTGGAACGCGCACATGATGGACAGGTCTGAACGAATTGGATGCAGGCCGGGCAAAGGATTGATCTCCAAAATATGGGGATTTCCGTTTCCATCGAGTCGAATGTCCACACGCCCGCCATCCCGGCAGCCCAGGCCCCGCCATGCATCCAGGGCCAATCCGGAAAGTTTGGCCGCAAGCTCGTCCTGAACCAGTATATATCGCACCCGCTCTTCATACTCCTCCTTGTTGTCCTGGGAGTAGATCAGCTGATCGGCGGTTTCCAGAAGCAGGATTTCCATCACGCCCAAGGGGCGGGCTTTCGTGCTGCTGCCCACGATGCCCACGGTGAATTCGCGTCCGGAAAGAAAGCGCTCCACCAGCACCGGTTGCCGAAAACGTTCCAGCAGAGTCGAGCAGGCATGGCGCAACTGCACCCTGCCATCTACCAGGCTTGCTCCGTGAATGCCCTTGCTGGTGCCTTCGGCCACGGGCTTGGCAAATAAGGGATAGTCTAAATCAACCATATCCACATCCGCCATGGTTTCCACCACGGAAAATTCCGGCGTCGGCAGTTTCAGATCCCGCAGGATGCGCTTGGTCACGGCCTTGTGCAGGCACAGGCCCAGGACCATGGGGTCGGAAAAGACGCAGGGAATGGCGTAGGCTTCCAGCAGTGCCGGAACCTGGGCTTCACGGGCGAAGCCATGCATGCCTTCGGCGATATTGAAGACCAGATCCCACCGCTTCCCGTCCGTCAGTGCGCGCATTAACGCCTTGAGGTTGCCGATGCGCTCCGTGACAAAGCCCATGGCCTGGATTCCGGCTTCGAGCGCGTCGATGGTAGCCGGGCTGTCGAATTCGGCGGTTTCTTCCAGGCTGTAGCCCTGGGCCAGATAGTCCTGGCGTAAATCATATGTCAGTCCGATCTTCACGGCATGCCTCCGGGGCAGGTATCGGGTTCCGCCGGATCATGGACCCGGTATTGTTCCCCTTTATAGTTTTCGAAAATCAAGTCCCTGCCCGCCCGTCCTCGGAAGTACTCCGGACACAAGGGCGTTTTTCCGCCGCCTCCGGGCAGATCGACGACGTAGTGGGGAATGGCGTAGCCCGAGGTATGCCCGCGCAAACCGCGAATCAATTCCAGGCCCTTGTCCACCTTGGTCCGAAAGTGGGATGTTCCGACAACCTGGTCGCATTGATACAGGTAGTAGGGGCGGACGCGATTGCGCAGCAATCCCTGGAACAGACTGGTCAGCGCCGGAATGGTGTCATTCACGCCCTTAAGCAGCACGGTTTGGCCGCCGAGAGGGATGCCGGCATCGGCCAGACGCGTGCAGGCCAGAGCGGCTTCCGGAGTCAATTCCTCGGCATGGGTGCAGTGAATGCTGATGAACAGCGGGTGGTAACGGCGCAGCATCTGAACCAGGCGTGGGGTGATCCGCTGCGGAAGGACCATGGGCACCTTGGTTCCGATGCGAATGATCTCCACATGAGGAATGGCTCTGAGACGCTGCAGCAGGTACTCCAGGGCGTGATCGGTCATGGTCAGCGGATCGCCCCCGGAAATGAGCACGTCCCGAACAGCCATGTTGTTCGCAATGTATTTCAAACCCATCTCCCACTGACTGGGGCCTTGAGGGCGTTCCTCCTTGCCGACCCGGCGGGAACGGGTGCAGTAGCGGCAATATGTAGAGCAATAATCCGTGATCAGGAAAAGAACCCGGTCCGGATAGCGATGCACAATGCCGGGAACCGGACTGTCGTGTTCCTCACCCAAGGGATCGCCTTCCTCACAGGCCATGGCGACATGCTCGGCCATGGTTGGGATGACGCAGCGGCGTAAAGGCTGGAGTGGATCGTTCCTGTCCAGCAAGGCGGCGTAATAAGGGGTGACGGCAATGGGCAGCATGTTCCCCCCGGGCTGCAACGCTTCCCGCTCTTCTGGAGAGAGGTCGACGATTTTTTCCAGGGCGGCAAGGGATGTGATGCGGTGCTTGAGTTGCCAACGCCAGTCGTTCCACTGGCTGGAAGATGTCTGCGGATGGTGTTTGGCGAGAAACGCGGCCGAACGCGAATTGAGCGGAAAGGTGGATTTCGTGTTTTTTTGCCTGGGCAGTTCGGTTATAGAACCTCCCATGGCAATGTTGATCAATTCGGTGATGCCTGAATCAGCAAAAGAGCATGGCTCAAGGCACGTCGAAGGAGCAGGAGGTTCGACGTCCAGTTCCAGAATTTCTTCCATGATTGCTCCTCTGGCTCAACGAGCCGGAGATGGTTGGGGTTGAAAAAGGTGAATTTTGCAACTCCATATTGAAAGCAATCACCGCGCCATAATGCAACTATTTGTTTTTATAGAATATTTGTTGAACACTTTGAGACAATAAGAAACGGTATTTCCTGTTTTTGACAAAGTTAGGAGAGGCGGAATGGCTATGGGATGAATTTGTTGAAAAACAAGGAAAAAGGAATGAGAAACGGGTTTGCCGCATTCCCAAAAAACAGAAGTGCGGGTTCTTGTTAGGACACCGTTTCGTGTCGCAGCGAGTTGGGTGAGAATAATGAGCACGCAGCCCACGCAGACAAGGGAATCGGAGACCCTGTTCAACCTTGAACCTGAAGCGAATGATTGAGAGAACGACGAGGGCGAACCCTCTCTCCGGATGCGTCACTCCGCGGAGAGACCTGACTTGAAGTCTTCTTTGCGCAGGCCGTGGCGGTTCATCAGGTTGTGCATTTGACGCGGCGTGATGCCGATATGGCTGGCCGATTGCTTGATGCTCCCCCTGTTTTTGGTCAAAAGCGCCTTCAGGTAGGATCGTTCCACATTATCCAGGGCAAGGCGCCGGACCTCGGACAGAGGCTGGGAAATATCCAGGGAAAAGGTCACGCCCTGCCCGGGACCTTCCAACATTTCCTGGGGGAAACTCTCCGGCGTCAGAACATGGGATCGCTCCAAAAGAAAGGCCCGCTCGATAATGTTTTCCAATTCGCGTACATTTCCCGGCCATTCATAGCGGTCCAGCACGGACAGAACCGAAGGATGAACGCCATGAATCTCCTTGACGTGGAGCTTGTTCAACTGTCTCAAAAAATGTTCCACGAGCAGCGGTATATCCTCTCGCCGTTCCCGCAATGGGGGAATTTCGATGGGAAAGACATTCAAGCGATAGAAAAGGTCCGTCCGGAACAGGCCTTGGACACTTAAGGACTTGAGGTCCACATTGGAAGCCGCGATGATCCGGGCCTCCAGGCGAATGTCCCGTTCTCCCCCGACCCGCTGAAAGACCTTGTCCTGAAGAACCTGGAGCAGTTTGATCTGCATGGCCGGGCTGATGGTGCTGATCTCATCCAAAAAAACCGTGCCCCCGGCGCCCAACTCGAATTTGCCCAGCTTGCGGCGCACGGCTCCGGTGAACGATCCTTTTTCATGACCGAACAGTTCACTTTCGATGAGTGTTTCCGGAATTGCCCCGCAGTGGACGCCGATGAACGGTCCCTGCGTCCTGGCGCTCTGGGAATGAATGCTGCGGGCGATGACTCCCTTTCCGGTACCCGTTTCTCCGCTGAGCAGTACCGTGGCGTTGGACTTGGCCACCAACTGCACCTTTTCAGACACCTTGCGCATTGCGGAACTTCTCATTTCGCTCATGCGCAACAAACCGCCGACCATGGCCTCATCCCGGAAGTGGTCCAGCTCGGACTGCACCTTCAATGATTCATAGAGGCTCTCCATGACGAAAAGCAGTTCGTCCTTGTTCAGAGGATAGGTCAAATAGTTGCCCGCACCGGCCTTGACCACGAATACGGCTTCGCGAATTCGTTCCGGGGGCGTCAGCACGATGATCTCCGCGTGGGGATTGTTGCGCCAGAAGCACTGCAAATCCTTGCAGTAATCGGCAACGGTTTTGTCCGGCTGGATATCCAAATACCCGATATCCACCATTACAAAATCGTATTCTTTGCGTGAAACCTTGTCCTGGAGTTGGCCCTTCGAGACGACGGCATCCACCTTGCAGTCTGGAGCAAATGCCTCGTTGACGACTTTCAGGCAAGCGGGATCATTGGAAGCCAGGAGGATGCGTTTCATGGATGGTGTGGTGAAAGGGTTGCGGTTATTCGTTCAGTGCAAGATGCAAAGTGGGTCGGCGGCGTGGAGGTGAGCGGAAAGTGAATTGAGGCCATACACTGCCAAACGAGATTCAACGGCTGCCCCTCACAAAATTGCTTGCCCCAGGAGTGCCGGTCATCTATCGAAACCAAGCTTGCTGAGCAAGGGCACCTATTCATGCCCTTTTATGGCATGCGATCCCGCCATGTGATCCGGGCCTGAAATACCGGCTGGGCGGTTGTGGAACGCAGCCCGAAAATGTCCTGCCGGCCGGCGGCCTCCTCCCGGCCACGAACAGAGATGGATTCTCCGGGGAGGGTTTCCGACAGGTAGTCGATGCGGATGGATTCGATTTGCCGCCGGCTATGCTGTTCCAGGTCGAAGCTGTCCAGAGTCCAGCGAACATAAGCTGCGTTGTTCACGTGCCGATTCACGTCCAGATCGCTGTAGGCCGCCGAAACATGTCGCAATTCCTCCGAGTCCGAAATTGATCCCAGTTTTACGAGAACATCACCATTGACCAGGGGTTCTTCTGGCAGGACGATGCCGTCAAGAAAGGGACCGGGCCGCATGGGGCGGTGTTTTTCCTGATCCAGGATCAACCATGCTGAAATCCCGGAACCGAACTCCTGCCCGTCCTCAGTAAGAAATCGAAAATGGCGCAGGGCAAAAAGGCGCTCCACGCCTTGAGGCCAAGTTCGGACGACCAATTCCTGCCCCCAGGCAGGATACTGATGAATCTGCATCCAACACCTGGAAAGCACCCAAAAGCAGCCCTGGTCCTCCAGACTCTTCCGGCCGACCCCGAGAACCCGGGCATGATGGCCGGCCGCTTCCTGGAAATAGCCGAACAGACCGTCCAGGCGGGCAAGCCCGTGGATATCCGTCTCATTGCTCCGAACACGGAAGGATTCTCTCCAGACGGACTGGCTCATGAGACCGACGCCTGGTGCACAATATCACGCAGTGCGCTCTCCAGGTTGCCGAATTGAAATGAAAATCCTGCATTCAGCAACGCCTTGGGAACGACTCGCGATCCTTGCAAAAGCACCTGCCCGACATCACCCAACGCTACTTTGATGGCAAAACCGGGGACCGGGAATATGGTCGGACGCCGCAATACTTTTCCCAGGGTTCTGGTGAATTGTTCATTAGTGACGTTCTCGGGGGCGCAGTAATTCACCGGGCCGTCCATTTCGGACTTCAGGGCCGCGAATTCCAGAGCCGCGCACAGATCGTGGACATGTATCCACGGAAACCACTGCTTGCCGCTGCCCAGGCGCCCCCCCAGCCCTTTTCGGAATACCGGAAGCATTTTGGCCATGGCGCCTCCGTCCGGACCAAGAACCGTTCCGAACCGGGCGACAATGACACGAGTACCATGTGTGCGGGCCTTTTCAGCCTCCTGCTGCCAAGCCTGGGCAACTTCAGCCAAAAAACCAGTGCCCCGGGGGCCTTCTTCGGCGAATTCCTTTGCCGAGTCCTGGGGATAGTAGCCGACGGCATTGGCATTGATCAGGGTTTTGCCCTCTTTCTGCGATCCGGCCAGGGCCTGCACGGCCATGCGCGCGGACTGCACTCTGCTTTCCAGGATCTCCTTTTTGGCATCATCGTTCCATCTGGTCATGATGGAACGCCCTGTCAGGTTGATCAGCACGTCGGCCTGTGCGGCCTGCTCCTGCCACGGCCCGGGTTGTGCCGGATCGCCCAGCACGGCTTTACATCCCTGGGGCAATCGCTCCAGGCTGTTGCTGCTCCGTCCCAGCGCATGAACCGTATGGCCCTGACGCAGAAGTTGGGCAATCAAATGCCCCCCGACAAATCCGGTTCCGCCCATGATGAAAAACTGCATATCGCCTCCCTGTGTACCATTTCGGCCATATGGATTCTTTGATCACGCCCGAGGATCAGAATCCGGAATCTCGTGAGCGAAGGACCGTTGGTGTTCCTTGAATGGAATACCTTCGTGATGCAGCAGATGCGCTTTCATATCCAGGCCCGGCCCGAAGCCGGTCAGCCGGCCGTCACTGCCCAGGACGCGATGGCATGGAATCAACATGGGCCAGGGATTGCGAGCCATGACCCTGCCCACGGCCCTGGACGCCCCTGGTTTTGCGCATCGGCCAGCCAGTTCCTTGTAGCTCAACCATGAGCCGTGCGGCAGCTTGCGCAGTTCCTGGAGCACATGCCGGGAAAAAAAGCTGACCCCTTCCCAGGCAAGCGGCACATCCGGCCACTTGGCATCTTCCCTGGCATGATAGCGCTCCAAGCACTTCTGGAACACTTCCCCCCATTCGGTTTGGAATTCCCGGACATCCCCGAAACGGCTCCAGCGCAACGAAATGTTCAAGAGCAGTCCATTCTGCCAGCACAACTGCATCAGTAAAGAATCAACAATTATTGTATCCCTGCATAACATTATATGATCACTCCTGGTCCCGGATTCAACCTCGACCGCGGTCATGCGTTGAAGGCAATTGTCGTCAAGAAGCAATAATCCATTGGAGTCTGCAGCTGAATCAAACAACAATTTGTTCTCATGATCCCCGTTCGTCCCACGGCTGATCATCTTACGACGGACGTTGAAAATAAATTCGATGGAGCAATAGATAATCATTCATGAGAAGTACCTGTCGAGAAGGTCCCTTTTCGGCGGTGAGGGTTCGTCTCCCGGCATTGACTTCCCTGGCGGCAATTCATTACTTCCAGATGCCTTTGGATAGCGTTCAGCACCCGGGTCTTATCCGCGGCCCATTGCGGGGCCAGCAGCTCTCCTGGCCCGGGATCGGCATTCAAGCGATGCACGATTATATCCGGGCGAAGGAAATTCAGGCTTTCGCCCACAGCCTGGACATACTCGTCCATTTCTCCCGGCACGAACGCGCCCTTACGCCACCAATCCTCCAATGTGCTGCCCGACGCCACGAACAGGTTATGAAATTTGATGCCCGAGACGGGAAGTCGGCTCACGTCTCGAATCGTCCGCAGGAAGTCGGCACTGGTTTCACCCGGCAGGCCGTGAACAACATGTACGCAGACATGCAGCCCCTGCGCCCGGACCTCTTCCACGCAATGGGCAAAGCAGGCAAAATCATGTCCGCGGTTGATGCGCCGCAAGGTCAGATCGTTGCTGGACTGGAGACCGATGTCCAGCCAGATTTCCGGAATGCCCCAGTCAGCGATGCAGCGAAGTTTTTCCTTGTCCAGGCAATCCGGCCGGGTGCCCAGACTGACCAGACGCATGTCGGGCAGGACCGCAAGCTCTCGCATCAAGGCCCGTACTCGCGCCAGAGGTCCATAGGTGTTGGTAAAAGATTGCAGGTAGGCCCAGAAACAGTCCGTCTTATATTTTCTTCCAATGCGGTCGGTCAAAAAAGACCATTGTTGAGCAAGAGACATTCCTCGTTCATGCAGACCGGTTCCCGTTCCCTTTGAATTGCAGAATACGCAGCCGGACTTGGAGGCAGCTCCGTCGCGATTCGGACAGCTCGATCCGGCATCAAGGGGAACCTTTCGGACCCGTTTGCCGTATCGCGTTTTCAGGTAGGCGGAAAGAGCATAGTACCTCGAATTTTGCACAACTGCCTTTTTTCTATAAAAGTTTCAGGCGAGAGCCATTGAATTTCAGACTGTCTTGCTTGCACCTGTCATATTTGCTAGATTCCCCCGTTAACGCGCTTGCCGCGCATAGTTTTATCTTATCCCCAAGAGAGGGTCTATGTCGAGAATTCTGGATATCATGCTTGCGCCCTTTTCCAGCGATTTGGCGATCGACCTGGGTACCGCCAATACCTGCGTCTATGTCAAAGGCAAGGGGATTGTTCTGCGCGAGCCTTCCGTTGTTGCCGTCAAGAAAGATAACCGCGGACAGAACAAGGTTCTGGCAGTTGGAGCGGAAGCCAAGCGCATGCTGGGCAGGACTCCCGGCAACATTAGCGCCATCCGGCCCATGAAAGACGGCGTCATTGCTGATTTTGAAATCACCGAAGCCATGCTTCGTCATTTCATATCCAAAGTGCACAATCGTCGGCACCTGATCCGTCCTCGGATCATTGTCTGCGTCCCAACGGGTATTACCCAGGTGGAAAAGCGCGCCGTGCGGGAATCCGCTCAAAGCGCCGGAGCAAGGGAAGTCTACCTGATTGAGGAACCCATGGCCGCGGCCATCGGGGCCAATCTTCCCGTGACCGAGCCCACCTCGAACATGGTGGTGGATATCGGCGGAGGCACCACCGAAGTTGCGGTCATCTCCCTGTCCGGCATCGTCTACAGCAAGTCCGTCCGCATGGGCGGCGACAAGATGGACGAGTCCATCATGCAGCATTTGAAACGGAAATATAACATGCTCATCGGGGAAAGCACCGCCGAGATTATCAAAATGAAGCTCGGATCTGCTTTCGCCTTGGACTCCGAGGAGGAAATGGAGGTCAAGGGGCGGGATCTGGTGACGGGCATTCCCCAGAACATCCTGATCACTTCAGAGGAGGTCCGCAGGGCTCTTGCCGATCAGGTGGACGTCATCGTCCAGGCGGTTCGGATCGCATTGGAGCAGACCCCTCCGGAACTTGCGGCTGATATTGTTGACCGCGGCATCGTCCTGACCGGAGGTGGTGCGCTTTTGCGCGGTCTGGATCAGCTCTTGCGCGAAGAAACATCCCTGCCCATCACGGTCGTGGACGATCCTCTTTCCGCTGTGGTGCTCGGCTCGGGAAAGGCTCTGGACAGCTTGGACATCTTACGCGAGGTTACCATCGATTAGCCTCTTTCCGGTCCGCTCCAAGCGGTTCATCGCGTTCCTGTTCCTGATCATATTTCTCCTCCTGGGCGCCTACACCTGGAACTGGCGCACCGGCATACTCGATCGGATCGCCGGTAATACCGGACTTGAGATCGTGTCCTGGGTCGCTTGGCCTCTGCAGTGGACCCGGACGCAGTACCGTACCATATGGGAGAAATATATCGATCTGGGTGAAGTGCGCCAGGAAAATGAGCGGCTCTGGCTCAAGGTGACGGATCTTTACCTGCAGCTGTCCAGACTGCATGAGGAGGCCGCGGAGATCTCCAGGCTCCGCGCCTTGTATGAATTTCAGCCGCCGGAAGACTGGACGTTGGTGGGGGGGCGCGTCGTGGCCCAGCGCTTCGGCCCCCATGCCGTGGTGGAATCCTTGCTGGTGGACAAGGGTTCACGGGCTGAAGTTCGTGACGGTACCCCCGTCATCACCCCCCTGGGAGTCGTCGGGCGGGTGTTGCGCAGTTCACCGAACCTGTCCAATGTGCTGCTGATCAATGATCCCAACAGCAAGGTAGCCATCATGGGCCGTGATTACCGGACCCAGGGCATATTGGTTGGGCAGGGCCCCCAGAACAGCTTGTCCATGCAGTACGTCCCCTTGAACGACCTGCTCGAAGAAGGGGAAATACTGATTACCTCCGGAATGGACGGCGTCTTTCCCAAGGGCCTGCCCGTGGCCAGGGTCGAACATATCGACCGGCCCAGCACGTCATTGTTCCAAATTGTTCAGGCCGTTCCGCTGGTTGATCTTCGGAATTTGGAGGAAGTGTTCCTCGTGTTGAACATATCCCGATTCGTTGAAGAATGAACGTAACATCTTCCATCGGCCTGACCCCTCTGCGTGTTTTTTGGAGTTTGTATTTTGTTACAGCGGTCTGGCTTCAGCTCTATATTCCGGGAATGGACTTCTTCGCGCCCGGCATCCTGTTGTGCCTGCAACAGGAACGATTGCGACATGTCCTGTTTCTGTTACTGCTCAGCGTCCTGATACAGGAAGGAACCGGCCCCCTCGTCTTCGGCACTTCCATCCTGCGCTACGGCAGCCTGATCGGTCTTTTTTTTCTTGGTCGAGGCTTCTTTGAAAGCCGCAGCCCGATATTCATTTTCTTCCTGATTTTTGCTTTCACCCTATTGCATGCGATCATCCTGCAAACCATGGCCGGACTGCAGTCCTTGACCATATCCGGACCGCGTCTGTTATGGGAAAGCGTCTTTATATTCGGGACCTTCCTGTTGATCTGGCTGATCCTGAACGCATGCTACCGGTTCTTTCCCCGCCATGAATCTCTCTCGTGACGCCGACCAGCAATTTCCCAGAAATGGATTGCTGTTTTTGCAGCTGTTGGTTCTGGGGCTGTTTCTGATCTTTATTTTGCGTTTCTGGTACCTGCAGTTGCACAAGGGTCAGGATTTCGCGGACAGAGCGGAAAACAATCGCATCCGGCATCAGCTCGTCTATGCTCCGCGCGGATTGATTAGGGATCGGAACGGGACATTGCTGTCGGTCAATGAGCCGGCCTATGCTCTGGCCATCGTGCGAGAGGACTCCCGGGACATACCTGAAGTCCTCCGCCAGGTAGCGATCTGGCTGGACATGGATCCTGAATCGATCCGCGAAACTTTTGAAAAAGGCCGCCTCAGAATCCGGCGATTTGAGCCGCAAATCCTGGTTCACTCCCTGACATTTGAGCAATTGGCTACGATTGAGGCCAATACGCTGGTCTGGCCGGAGCTGAAGATCATTACCAAACCCAGACGAACCTACCTGGACGGCCCGCTTCTGGCCCATGTCATCGGTTATGTGGCGGAAGCCAACGAACAGGAAATGAATGCCGATCCCGAGTTGAACCTGGGCGACAGCATTGGAAAGAAGGGCATGGAATTCACCATGGAAAGCGTCTTGCGCGGAAAAAAAGGCTTGCGCCAGATGGACGTGGACGCTGCCGGCCGTCAGCTCGGGACGACCTTGTTGACCCCTCCCCAAGCTGGAAACGACATTCGATTGAGCATCGATCTGGAACTGCAACGTTATGTGGATGCCCAGATGGGCGACCATGTCGGTTCCGTCATTGTCCTGGAGGCGGATACCGGTCAAATTTTGGCTTTGGTCAGCAAGCCGGCGTTCGACAACAATCTGTTTGTCACCAGCCTGAGCCATGCCGACTGGGCCGTGTTGCGGGATAATCCGGCCCACCCCCTGCAAAATCGCGCCATTCAAAGCGCCTACCCCCCGGGCTCCGTTTTCAAGTTGGTCATTGCCGGCGCGGCGCTGACGGAGAGGACAGCCGTACCCAGCGATCGGGTATTCTGTTCCGGCGGGCTTCGTCTCGGCAATCGACTTTTTCGGTGCTGGGAGCGGCGCGGCCATGGATGGATGGACATGAACCGGGGGCTGGTGCAATCCTGCGACACCTATTTCTACACCCTGGGGGATAAGCTTGGAGTGGATCGAATGCATCCTTATTCTGTACAGAGCGGGTTCGGCGTGCGTACCGGCATCGATCTTCCTCATGAATCCAGCGGACTTGTCCCGAGCCGTGAATGGAAGCGACGCCGCTTCAATGAGCCCTGGCATCGCGGAGAAAATTTCAACATGTCCATTGGCCAGGGATTTATGCTCACCACTCCGATTCAAGTAGCCAGATACAACGCAGCTTTGATCAACGGCGGCAAGCTGCTCAAACCCCAGTTGCTGGCCGATGCCGACCCTGAAGTGCAGAGCGAACTTCCCTTGCAGGCATCCCACCGTGACTTCCTGGTGCAAACCATGGTCAATACCGTCGAAGATGGTCGAGGAACTGCTCGCCGCATCTCCAGACCGGATGTTCGGCTGGGCGCCAAAACAGGGACGGCACAGGTCGTCAGGTTGATGGCCGAATACGAGAAGGCCAAGCTTCAGGACATTCCCTACCATCTCCGGGATCATGCCTGGATGACGTCCTTCGGGCAGAAGGACGGCCGCAGCTATGTGATAGTGGCCATGATCGAACATGGCGGAGGCGGAGGTTCCACCGCGGGTCCGATCATCAAAACCATTTACGACTATCTGTTTCCCAAGGATCAATTCCATGACGCTGGTTGATCGTCGATTGATCTCCCATTTTGACTGGACCCTCATGGGCTTGGCCCTGATTCTTTTCGCATTGGGCGTCGTCAACCTGTATTCGGCCAGCGGCTTCCGCATGGAAGACGGCATCACTCTGACCTCCTCGTTTTACCGCAAGCAATTGTACTGGGGCATGATCGGCCTGGGCGGCATGATCTTTTTTTTGTTGGTCGACTACCGTCATTTGCACACCCTGGCCTGGCCGTTGTTTATCCTGACCATTCTCACGCTCTTGGCGACGCTTTTCTGGGGAAAGACCATCATGGGAGCCAAGCGCTGGCTGGATTTGGGACTCTTTAATTTTCAGTCCAGTGAATTTGCAAAAATTTCCCTGCTTGTTATCTGCGCGAAACTTCTCTCCCAGGATCAGGGCAAGCTCGGGTGGAACCAACTGCTGATGTTCGCGGCCATCGGCCTGGTGCCGGCTTTGCTCATTGTCAAACAGCCTGATCTCGGCTCAGCGATCACGCTGCTCTTGATTCTCGGAGGCATGATTCTGTTTCGGGGTGTGCGCGGGCCGGTGTTGAAAGTGTTGGCACTGATTACTCCGGCAGTTCTTCCTCTTGGATGGTATTTTTTGCATGACTATCAGCGCCTGCGCATCCTTGGATTTCTTGATCCGAGCAATGACCCCCTGGGATCGGGCTACCATATCATTCAATCCCAGATAGCCGTTGGTTCCGGCCAATTGTGGGGACGGGGCTTTTTGGAAGGCACCCAAAGTCAATTGCGCTTTTTACCGGAAAAGCATACTGACTTCGCACTCGCCGTACTCGGTGAAGAGTGGGGATTCATCGGCTGCTTCATTCTTTTGCTGTTGCTCAGTCTATTTTTGTTAAATATTGTCCGCACCGCTGCGGAAGCCAAGGACTATTTTGGCTGTTACCTTGCTGTAGGAATCTTTTTCTATTTTTTTTGGCAGATCACTATTAATATGGGCATGGTTCTCGGTTTGATGCCCGTGGTGGGCATCCCGCTTCCGCTGATCAGCTACGGCGGCACTTCCACCTTGACCAGTTTCTGTCTGATTGGGCTCGCCCTGAACGTGTCCATGCGGCGTTTCTTTTTCAAAAAAAACTGAATTACCATTATCAACCAGGTCGCAGACATGAATGCGTTCTTCAAACAAAACAAAGGATCATCAGGCATGGCCAAGGACGAAATCAACGCGTTCCTGGGGGCGGGAACTTCGTATGAGGGAAAGTTGCAGTTTCAAGGTTCGGTCCGGATCGACGGCAATTTTTTGGGACGAATTGATTCGGAAGGAACTCTTATCGTCGGGCAGGACGCAAAGATCGACGGCGAGGTGAATGTCGGCAGCTTGATTCTCAGCGGCTTTCTTAAAGGTCAAGTCATTGCCGACAACAAGGTGATCTTGAACAAAACAGCGAACATGACGGGAACGATGCGCACGCCGAGCTTGGTAATTGAGGAAGGAGCGGTTCTGGATGGGGAAGTGATCATGTCCAAAAGGAACGAGGCAAACTTGCCCGCGGAAGAATTCGTAGCACAACCCTGATGGGATCGAGCTGCTTATGGATGTATCCCATATTGCCGAGCAAAAAAATGAAATGTTTTGACAGAGACCTTAAAATTAGCTAGAGGCCAATTGGCTTGCACTAAAATTCACATATCCACTCGGAGGACAGATTATGATTGATGTCAACATTTCGATGGTCATTCAGCTCATCAACTTCTTCATCGTTTTGGCGGTCTTGAATGCTGTCCTCTACCGACCCATCCGTGCCGTCATCAAAAAACGCGGGCAGAGAATGGCCGCGCAATTGAGCGATGTGGAAAACTTTACCGCTCAAGCCCGTGAAAAAATTAAATCCTACGAAGACGCATTGACCGCCGCCCGGCAGAATGGAGTTGATATTCGTGCCCGACTCAAGGATGAAGGGTTTCAGGAAGAAGCAGTGCTGCTGGAGAATGCCAACAGCGCGGCAGCTCAACATTTGAAAGCCGCCCGGAATGATGCCGCATCACAGGTGCGCGCGAGTCAGAAAGCGCTTACATCCCGGGTAGAGGATTATGCGCAAAAAGTCACAAAGAAAGTTGTCGGCTGGGCCGTGTAACAGCACTTTACCGCAAGGAGGGCTTGGAGTTGAAACGAATAGCAATTTTTTTGATCATGGTAATTATGGTGCTTGTGAGCGCCGGCTTGGCATGGTCTGCCGCGGAGGCAGGGGACATGGCCAAGTGGAGAGATTTCATGTGGCGGGTGATCAACTTTATCATCTTCGTCGCGATTCTCTACTGGGCAGCTGGGAAGCGCATCGGGAAGCTCCTCTCAGATCGTCGCGAGAAGATTCGTGATGAACTGGTGGAACTTGATGAGCGCCGAACCGAAGCTGACAAGAAACTTCAGGAAGTGGAGGCCCAAATCAAGGATCTGGGCACTCAACGCGAAAAGGTCCTGGCGGATTTTCAGCAGCAGGGGGAAGCGCTGAAGCAGGCAATAATCGCGCAGGCACATGAGAAAGCCGCCCTGATCAAGGCTCAGGCCGAGTCTTCCGCCACCCAGGAGTACAAGCTGGCAACGGACAAGCTGCGTGAGGAGCTTGCGGATATGGTCATCGAGGCTGCTGAGAAGATGATTCAGGGCCAGTTGACCAAGGAAGGCCATGAAAAATTGATCCAACAATCCTTAACAAGGGTGGTGCTGCATTGATTGGAAACCTGGTGGCGCGAAGATATGCCCGGGCTTTGTTCTCCTTGGGTTTGGCTCAGGGAGATGCGAAACTCGTCGCCTACGGCGAGAATCTTTCCGGGTTGGTTGAGGCCTTGAACGAGTCGCCACAACTGGACCGCATATTCCGTAATCCTGTATTTAAGGTAGCAGAAAAGAAAGCGGTGGTTGATGCGATTCTTTCAAAAATTAAACCTCAGCAGATGATCGTGAATTTTTGTCATCTTCTTGCTGACAACAACAGATTAGGTTTTCTTGCCGACATCCAGGCCTATTACGCCGAACTGCTGGATGAGCATCAAGGCATAGCTCGCGGCAAAATGATTACGGCCATCGACTTGGAGCCGGAAATCCAGGCACAGCTGAAGAATTCACTGGAGGAAAAGACCAGCCGCCAGTTGATTCTCGACTATGCGGTCGACCCGCAAATTCTGGGTGGATTGATATTGAAAATTGGGGACAGGGTATTGGATGCCAGCCTTCGGGCCCAACTGGTCGCGATGAGAGAAACCATCAAGAGGGGTGAGTAACGGCCATGCAAATTAAAGCAGATGAAATCAGCAAAATCATTGAAAGCCAGATTCAAAATTACGAACAGCGCGTGGAGATGAGCGAGACTGGTGTCGTTCTCTCCGTCGGTGACGGCATTGCACGTGTTTATGGTGTGGAAAACGCCATGGCCATGGAGTTGCTGGAGTTCACCGGCGGCGTCTACGGGATGGTGTTGAACCTGGAAGAAGACAACGTCGGTGTCGCTCTACTGGGTGAAGACACGCACATCAAGGAAGGCGACACTGTAAAACGTACCGGACGGATTTTCTCCGTTCCCGTAGGTGATCCGGTCGTCGGGCGTGTCATCGACCCGTTGGGCAACCCTCTGGACGGCTTGGGCCCCATTGAAGGTAAAGAATTCCGTAAGGTTGAAATCAAGGCCCCTGGAATTGTTGCCAGAAAATCAGTTCATGAGCCCATGTACACAGGGTTGAAGGCCGTTGACGCCATGACGCCCATCGGCCGCGGACAGCGCGAACTTGTCATCGGCGACCGTCAGATCGGCAAGACGGCGCTTTGCCTGGATGCCATCCTGGCCCAGAAAGACAGTGATATTTTCTGCTTCTACGTCGCCATTGGGCAAAAGAAATCCACAGTTGCCCTGGTCGTGGACACGCTCCGCAAGTACGGCGCGATGGAATACACCACGGTTATTTCAGCTACGGCTTCCGAGCCCGCATCGCTGCAGTACATCGCCGCCTATGCCGGTTGCACCATGGCTGAATACTACAGAGACAGCGGCAAGCACGCCCTGATCATATACGACGATTTGTCCAAGCAGGCCGTCGCCTACCGGCAGATGTCCCTCCTGCTGCGCCGCCCTCCAGGCCGCGAAGCCTTCCCCGGCGACATTTTCTACAACCACTCCCGCTTGCTTGAGCGTGCGGCCAAAGTCAACGACAGCTTGGGCGCCGGATCTCTGACCGCTCTGCCGATCATTGAAACCCAGGCCGGCGACGTATCCGCCTACATCCCGACCAACGTTATCTCCATCACGGACGGTCAGGTGTATCTCGAGCCCAGCTTGTTCTACGCCGGTGTTCGGCCCGCGATCAACGTCGGTCTGTCCGTTTCCCGCGTTGGTGGAGCCGCTCAGATCAAGGCGATGAAGCAGGTTGCTGGTACATTGCGTCTGGATTTGGCCCAGTATCGTGAATTGGCCGCTTTCGCTCAGTTCGGATCGGACTTGGACAAATCCACTCAGCAACGTCTCAACCGCGGCATGCGTCTGGTTGAATTGCTGAAACAGCCTCAGTATCAGCCCATGACAGTTGCCGAACAGGTAGTCTCACTCTATGCCGGTACCCGAGGTCTTATGGACGATCTCCCTGTTTCATCCGTTGCCAAGTTCGAAACCGAACTGCAGGAATACATGCGCAATCAGCGACCGGACATTCTGGATGCCATCAAAACCAAGCAGGCTCTGGATGCGGATCTTGAAGCGAAACTGCGCGAGGCTATCGAAGCGGTAAAGAAGACCTTCCAGGCTGAATAACCGTAGAGGAGAGAATTATGCCTTCTTTAAAGGACATTCAGCGCAAGATCAGCGGGGTCAAGAAGACCAAGCAGATCACAAAAGCCATGAACATGGTGGCTTCGGCAAAGTTGCGCAAGGCACAGCAGCGCATCGAGCGCTTCCGGCCTTATGCCGATAAGTTCTATGAAATGCTCACAGATTTGAGCAGCCGCACCGATGCCTCAGTGCACCCTTTGTTGGAAGTCCGCGAGGAGATCAAAAAAGTTGTGATCATCCTTGTTACCGCGGACAGAGGTCTCGCAGGCAGTTTCAACGTCAACCTGACGACAAAAGCCCGCAAGCTGGCCTTGGAAAAGGAAGCAGCAGGCAAAACAGTTGAATTCATTTGCGTCGGCAAGAAGGGTCGGGACGTGATGCGCAAGCAGAAATGGCCCATCCTTTCAGAACACGTCAACGTGATGAACACTTTTGACTTCAATTTGGGAGTGGAACTGGGTACCAAGCTGATGAACGGCTATCTTGATCAGGAATACGATGAAGTAAATATCGTCTTCGGGCAGTTCATCTCCTTTGCCAAGCAGGAAGTAACCGCGCTGCAAGTGCTCCCGATCACATCTGCTGCTGAATTGGATGAAGAAGTCCAGGCCGCACCCAGTGAATACATCTATGAGCCTTCTGTTGAAGGCATTTTATCCGAATTGTTGCCTCGATTCGTGAATGTTCAGGTTTATCGAGGCCTCTTGGATACAAACGCAAGCGAACATGCCGCCCGGATGCGGGCCATGGACAATGCAACTAAAAATTGTGACGATTTGGCGAAATCATTGACGTTGATCTATAACAAGGCTCGGCAAAGCACCATTACCAGAGAGCTGATGGATATCGTCGGCGGCGCTGAAGCACTGAAATCAGCCTAAAGGGGGCGTAGTACATGAGTGAACTTATGGAAGGAAAGGTGGCGCAAGTCATTGGGCCCGTTGTGGACGTGGCCTTTCCAGAGGGAAATCTGCCGTACATTTTGAGTGCATTGAACATTCACAATGTAAACAATGAAGATGCTCCCGACCTCGTCGTCGAAGTCGCGCAGCACCTCGGCAACAACTTGGTCCGATGCATCGCCATGGACGCCACGGACGGTTTGGTTCGAGGCACCGTGGTCAAGGCGACCGGCAAGCCGATCATGATTCCTGTCGGTCAGCCGGCCCTGGGCCGCATTTTGAACGTCGTCGGCCGCCCCGTGGATGAGATGGGTGAAGTGAAGTCCACGAAAATGATGCCCATTCACCGCAAGGCTCCCAGCTTTACCGAGCAAAGCACCAAGGTGGAACTGCTGGAAACCGGCGTCAAGGTTATTGACTTACTGATTCCTTTCCCCAAAGGCGGAAAGATCGGCATGTTTGGCGGTGCAGGCGTTGGCAAGACAGTTATCTTGATGGAGATGATCAACAACATCGCCAAGCAGCACGGTGGTATTTCCGTGTTCGCTGGTGTTGGCGAACGGACCCGTGAAGGAAACGACCTGTATCATGAAATGAAGGATGCCGGAGTTATCGAGAAAGCCGTGTTGATTTACGGCCAGATGAACGAGCCTCCGGGAGCCCGTGCCCGCGTCGCTCTGACCGCCCTGGCTTCCGCGGAATATTTTCGCGATGAGGAAGGACAGGACGTGCTGCTCTTCGTCGACAACATCTTCCGTTTCACCCAGGCCGGTTCCGAGGTTTCCGCTCTGTTGGGCCGCATGCCTTCAGCGGTTGGTTACCAGCCGACACTGGGTACTGACCTTGGAGAACTTCAGGAGCGCATCACATCGACAACCAAGGGCTCCATTACTTCGGTTCAGGCCGTATACGTTCCCGCGGACGACTTGACCGACCCCGCACCGGCCACCACGTTTGCTCACTTGAACGGAACCATCGTTTTGTCCCGGCAGATCGCCGAGCTCGGGATTTACCCAGCGGTGGACCCGCTTGACTCCACCTCCAGCATCCTGGATCCTCTTGTTCTTGGCCACGAGCACTATAATACCGCACGGCAGCTGCAGATGATCCTGCAGAAGTACAAAGACCTCCAGGATATCATCGCCATTCTGGGAATGGACGAACTTTCCGACGAAGACAAAGTGACCGTCTCGCGCGCTCGGAAAATTCAGCGCTTCCTTTCCCAGCCTTTCTTTGTTGCCGCGCAGTTCACCGGCAAGGAAGGCCGCTATGTGAAACTCGAGGACACCATTCGCGGTTTCAAGGAAATCATCGAAGGCAAGCACGACGATATTTCCGAACAGGCTTTCTACATGGTCGGTACCATTGAGGAAGCTTTGGAAAACGCGAAGAACTTCTAAGCTTGAAGGTGGCAGAAAATGGCCAAGACCATACACTTGGAAATTGTCACTCCTGACCGGAAACTCTTAAGTGAGGACGTCGAATTTGTCGGCGCACCCGGTTACAACGGCGAGTTTGGCGTTCTGCCCGATCACGCTCCGTTTTTGTCCGCCCTTGGTGTCGGTAGTCTGCACTACAACAAGGATGGAAGAACATACTGGATTTTTCTTTCTGGCGGATTCGCGGAAGTATCCGGGAACAAGATGAGCGTACTGGCGGAAGTTGCTGAACGAGCCGAGGAGATTGACGCGGAGCGGGCTCGCAAGGCCAAGGATCGCGCTGAAAAGCGAATGATCGAGCAGAAAGCTCAAATCGACTTTGCCAGAACACAGGCTGCACTGCAGCGTGCTTTGGCAAGAATGAAAACAAAAAACATGGTTGCGTAATCAGCTGCAGCCAAGCTATAAACCGTAAAAACGGGAGCGAATCCAAGGATTCGCTCCCGTTTTTATTGTTGATTGGTAACTATTCAGCCCATCCTGGTAAAAACGACTGAACTCCCGCCTTGGCGGCATGACTGACTCGGAAACGGCATTGGAGTATCAATACATTCCCGAAAAGGCGGGAACCCGGGATATGCTTGCAAGTAACTATTCAGCATATTCTGAAAGTACCCAGGATTGGTCCGGCTTTTGCCTTAATTTTACGGTCACGCATGTTTGACTGGGCCAGGATTCATTCGTTGAACCATTGCCGTGCATTTGGAGCACAAAATGATGTTTATTCAAAGCAATTGTTCGATGTTACGAAGCCGGCGAAGGAGTCTGCGAGCTGCAAAATCAAGGCAAGTCGGACCTCAGCTGAGTAGTTGTGCGCCAGGCGAAGTCCTGGCGATTCCAGTGGGATGCAAAGTTCCCACCGTGGTAATTGCCTGTTCACCACGAAGTCCAGGCTCGGCGAGCAGGGGTGACCCGAGACGCCAAGCGAGCCGGAAGAAGGCCGAAAGGCCGAGACAGAGTGCAGGCCTTAACGCAAGTGAACTCGCTTCGGCCTCGTTACAGCAAACTGGCGGAGGTGACCCTGCAACTACATGGGGAAATCTGCCATTGGTCGATGGGAAAACAGGAGCGTCGCACCATCCGCCCGGGGTGTTTGGAGACGGCATGTACTCA